>CAYLZH010000005.1:49176-54781 GCA_964388245.1 uncultured Bacteroidales bacterium | reverse complement strand
CGTTTCCAAAACCGGCAGTGATATACGGGGCCACTTCCACCTGCTTTATTACCTCGTCCAACTAGTTGTTTCGGTAGCGTTTCAGGTGTATATCGTATTCTCCCGGGGTGGAAAAGGTAAAGTTGATAGAATCGGTGTTGGCAATAGAAACCTGCCCCAGGACCGGGTCGCTAAACTCCCAACGGATGGAATCGAAACTGGTATTTGTTTTTGTGTAAATCACAGTTGTTTCCCCTATGCAAACATTGTTGGCTACAATGTTGCTTTCGAGGTAGGTGCGGTAGAAATTGGGGAAGGAGCGTAAATACTGAAACCGTATATCTTCAGATGTATTTAAAAAAGGTATAACATCATATTCAAAATCACAAGACAAACCTGCTGAATTAGGATAATTTAATACTGACATAGGTGTCGGAGGATTTATACTAGGAGTTGGATTATATCCAACATAAATCTTATTGTTATTTCCAAGTTGTACCGGACAGAGCCATGATTCACCCATACCTGTTTGTTGTATAATAACATTGGTAATTGAATTGATAATATTCTGTGTACTACCTCCTAGTAAATCTACCTGATAGACTTTTTGTTCACCAGCATTTAATGTATCAAAATTTTCTTCCTGCCCAATATAAAGCAAAGTTCCATCGGGTGAAAATTCAACAGAAAAAGGATCTGGAAAAGGAATAGAAATTGCGTTAGAAACAATTCCTGATTCATTATCAAAATCGAAAACCTCCACTAGGTTAAGCCCTTTGCTGGCATAAGCAATCCGCTTACCATTTGTAGAGAATTTCATTTCTCCCTTACCCACACCATTCCATAAACCATTACCCGGTACAGGTTCTGTATGGCTTGCACCAATATTGCTAATTACCGGTTGAAGGTTTAGTCCGTTTTCTGATAGCAAATATGCTCTAAACGCATTGCTGTTGTATTCATGGCTCATAACCCAAACATCCAGTCCATTTTTATGTGAAACTGCTGTTACTTTACCAGTAGCAGGAGAATAAATTTCAGTACAATTGGGATAATTGAGTGCTGCCCCTAATCCGTTATCCAATTCTATATCAACTTCTGTATAACGAAAATAAGAAGATGGAGCAGGGCCAACTAAATAGCCTGGAGTGAAAACGTAATATCTATTTGGAAAATTAGGCCGGGGGACAATAATTGTTTGTGAAACAGCAGATTCTCCTATTAAATTATCTGCATTCATCATTGTATCATGATTGGCATTCCAAATAGTCTTTGAATTTGTATAAAATAATAGGGTCCCATTTTCATTTGACATTACTGAAGATGCATAATAATTAGTATAGTTCGAATAAAACGTCCAGTACTCAGATACTATTTGTGGATTTCCAGTTCCAAAATCTAGGTGCCAGTCACTTCCGAATATCCAATGATTTGTTTGGTTTTGAGAATAACTATTTGTACTTCCCAATAGAATACTGATCAATAATAATAAAATCTTTGTCCTAATTTTTTTTTTCACCATAAGACTGATTGTTTAACAAAAATAAGAAAAAACTGAAGGATTGTCCTATAAATTAAGACAATCCTTCAAGTAATACTTATCGTACAATTACCAATTTAGTTTTTGCTTTACAATATTCACTACTCAATGAAATTATATATATTCCACTTCTTAATTTAGATGTATCGTACCATAACTTATGCAAACCTTTTTCATAAATAGTATTATCGATGGTTTCAATAAGCTTTCCATTAATATCTAAAAGGCATAATTCAATTTCAGACTGCAAAGTTATACCAATGCTGATCTCGGTTAAATTATTCGCCGGGTTGGGATGACAAATAATAAAATCTTTGTCAAAATCTATAAGAATGTTATGCTCATGTAATTTGCCGGCAATGCTAATTTTGTTATCCTCATACAATTCGTTGCCCTGCAGCCAACTTACAACTTTATATGGTTTTTCTATATTTGTGTTCGTATTCCAAACATAAATAAAGAACTCTTCATTCCTGGCAATAGCTTCCTTTTCTGTAGTATGATGATCGTCACCCGAAATAATAACTCCGGTGTTACCACCTTGATAAATGGAATGACCTATTAATTTTCCGCCTGGGCATGTTATACCTAATTCGTCTCCATAATTCAATTCATGTTCCCAGGCATCATCCATTATTATTAGGACCATTCTTGATGTTGTATTCATTTCAGATTGATCGGTAAAATGCTCAAACATTGACAAGGATGATAGTAAATCTGGCTTTTAGTCCGAAAATTATTTACATTATCGTCATAATAAAATGATATTTGAGAAATAATTGACATCATTATATAACCCTCGCCAGGATACATGGTTGTAAGAGTGGACCTTACTACATTAGCTACGGGTGTAAGCGTTGTTCGTAGATAACCAAACAAATCGTATGAACCGGCAAGCGTAGAAACTTGTTATATTCTTTCGATTAGAAATCGATTTCTTTTCAAAGACTATAATTTGATTATTTTTGGCCGATCAAAAAAAATGGAAAACAAATAACTATATGAACCAGGAAGATCTTTTCAAGAAATTAATTGCTCATTCAAAAGAGTACGGATATATTTTTCAATCGAGTGAAATTTACGATGGCCTGAGTGCGGTTTACGACTACGGGCAATATGGTGCCGAATTAAAGAAGAACATCAAAGAATACTGGTGGAATTCCATGGTATTGTTGCACGAAAATATAGTAGGAATCGATGCTTCGATTTTTATGCACCCAACTGTTTGGAAAGCCTCGGGCCATGTGGATGCCTTTAACGATCCGTTAATCGATAACAAAGATTCGAAAAAACGTTATCGTGCCGATGTGTTGATTGAGGAAGCACGCGAAAAGATTTATGCAAAAATCGAAAAGGAAGTAAAGAAGGCCGAAAAGCGTTTTGGCGAATCATTCGACAAAAACCAGTTCCTGTCGACCAATCCGAGAGTATTGGCCAATCAGGCTAAAATTGATGAATTGACCAAACGGTTCCAGGCAGCACTCGAAAACAACGACCTGGCAGAATTGAAACAAATAATTCTCGATAATAATATTGCATGCCCTATTTCGGGAACGAAAAACTGGACAGATGTCCGACAGTTTAACCTGATGTTCGATACAAAACTCGGATCAGTAAGCGAAGATGCCAATACCATTTATTTACGGCCCGAAACAGCCCAGGGCATTTTTGTTAATTTCCTGAATGTTCAAAAATCGGGAAGAATGAAACTGCCATTCGGAATTGCCCAGATTGGCAAAGCTTTCCGGAATGAAATAGTTGCCCGTCAGTTTATTTTCCGCATGCGGGAATTCGAACAAATGGAGATGCAATTTTTTGTCCGTCCCGGTGACGAAATGAAATGGTACGAATACTGGAAAGAAAAGCGGATGGCATGGCACAAAGCACTGGAGCTTGGCGATGAAAAATACCGTTATCACGATCACGATAAACTTGCCCATTACGCCAATGCCGCAGCGGATATAGAATTTAAGTTTCCTTTTGGCTTCAAAGAAGTGGAAGGAATTCATTCGCGTACCGATTTCGATTTAAGCCAGCATCAGGAATTCAGTGGCAAGAAAATGCAATATTTCGATTCAGAACTTAATAAAAACTATGTTCCGTTTGTTGTAGAAACATCAATTGGCCTCGACCGTACTTTTCTGATGATACTGGCAAATTCGTATTGTGAGGAAAAGATTGCAAAAGAGGATGGATCGACTGACGAAAGGGTTGTACTAAAAATTCCTCCGGCACTTGCCCCGGTCAAATTAGCAGTTTTACCATTGGTTCGGAAAGATGGATTACCTGAAAAGGCCCGCGAAATTGTTAATAAACTAAAGTTCGATTTCAATTGTCAGTACGAGGAGAAGGATTCTATTGGCCGTCGCTATCGTCGCCAGGATGCAATTGGTACTCCATACTGTATTACGATCGACCATGAAACCCTTGAAACAAATACTGTTACTATCCGTAACCGTGATACAATGGAACAGGAACGCGTATCGATCGAACAATTGCGGGAGATCCTTGCAGAAAAGGTAAGTATGCGTAACCTGCTCGAAAAGTTATAAGATAAGAAAACTGCAATAGCAAAGAATACTAACATTTCATCAAATAATCCGGGTTTAAGATTGATCTCAGGCCCGGATTTTTTTGGATAGTATTTTACTGCTTAAGACAAATTATCGGGCCTAATGATTTTAGTCAACCAGCTCTAAAATCACTTCACCCTCACATCCATTTGGGTAGGGAATGTTTAAAAAACAGGATAAAGTAGGGGCCACATCAAACATCGATACAGGCCGGTTAATTGTCGCGCGCTTAATTTTCCAACCATACCAAATCAGCGGAATTATTTCCGATTTGCCGGTTTTACCATTCAGCGAATGTTCATTTTCTTCGATCCACCCTGGTTCCAGATTTATAAATACATCGCCCGAGCGCTTACTGTAATAACTGTTCTGAACTTTTGAGAAAACGCCTTCGGTGTAATCAATCCTTCTCATATTCGAAGCTGTAACGGCATTGGCTACTCCGCTCATTTGCTGAAGGAATTCGGCAACTTTATTTTGAACTTCTTCCGCTGACAGGTTCGCATCTTCAATCAGGTTATTGTTTAAATAGAATTGCTGATTATGATATTTTAATACCCAATCGCCGGGCCCGTACAAAGCATTTAAATAGGATTTCAATAACACACTTGCATTGTTGGCCTTAAATACATTCACCGGGATATTAAACGATTCATAAATGCCTGGATTTTGTGGTCCGTTGCAATTGGAAGTAAGAAATAGCAAGGTGTTTTCTTTGCCTGTTTCATTATCGATAAATTCCAGGAAATGAGCCAACTCCTGATCGAACCTGAGATAGGCATCTTCTATTTCTACGGATTTAGTGTGAAACAACTTTTCTATTTCGGCAAAAGGTGAGAAGGAGATAAATAATACATCAGTAGTATCATCCATGCCAAGCTTTTCGTTAAGGATGGTTTCCAAAGCAAAATCCTTAGTGAGAGAGTTGCCGAAAGGTGTTTTCATCAGGATTGAATAATCATCGCTTTTTTCTTTCTCTTTTGAGATATTATAAGGAAATGTTGTCTGTTTTCGCGAATATCCCTTTTCGAATTTATTATCATCAGGAAGACTTTCACTATACTGTTCAACTGGCAAAAGTGTATTCCACTCTTTCTGAACATAGATATCTTTTAGATTTTTCTGATTGAAAAGATCGACCCATTCAGGCAAATCTTTTAGGTAATAGTTTGATGACATCCATAAGCCATCAATTTCATCGAACCAAAATGCCATATCGGCCGAATGTCCACCTAAAAAAATGGCCCCTTTGTAATTTCCTGATAATGAAATCACTTTTGACTGTTTTAGTGTATTCATTTTCAACTCATCGGCAAAACTGGTTGTTAATAATTGCCTGGGCGACATTTTTCCTGAAAGCGCCCTGCTACCCACAGCTTTTGCTTTTTTGTCGTAGCAGCAATCTACCATTCCGTCGGTTTTTCGATCGTAAAAATAATTACCAACAATACCATGTATCCCGCGTAAACTAATTTCCAAATTACACCCAATATAATGGATCGAATTAAAAAAG
>CAYLZH010000005.1:35117-49166 GCA_964388245.1 uncultured Bacteroidales bacterium | reverse complement strand
CATGTACCGATGGAGAGCATCCGGTTGTAATACTTGCATAGCCCGGCGCCGATTGGGTGTTTAAATAATCAAACGAGGCATTTTTACAATAGCTTCCTTCAGCTATAAGCCTTTTAAATCCTTTTTTGCCGAATTTATCCCAATAACGGCTAATATATTCTGGGCGCATATTTTCAACAACAATCCCAATAACCAACTTCGGTTTTGCCGGAGGAATACGGGTTTGGGAGTAAATATCAGTATTAATAAAAAAAAGGAGGACAAGTAATGTGCCCGGTATAATATTACGCATGGAATTAATTTCTTAGAGATTTCGTGCCAGTACAAACAATATTCCCACAACCATTACGACACTAACAAAAAGGTTAGCGAATGCAAACCAATAATTTCCTGAACGGATCAACTCAAAAGTTTCCCAGCTAAATGTCGAAAATGTGCTGAATCCACCGCAAAATCCAATAACCAGCATGGCTTTTAACGGATTTGGCATGTTCAGTTTTTCGCTGCTGAAAAACAGGATGATTCCTAAAATCAGGGTGCTGATAAAATTTGATGTTAGTGTAGCTACCGGGTTAATATCCTGAAAATTACTGGTTATCAATTTTGAAAGTCCAAAGCGGCTGATACTGCCAAGACCTCCTCCTATGAATATTGCAATGATTGTAGTCATTTATTGAATGCTGTAAATAATTTGGGCGCAAAGATAAAAAACTACTTTGATGTAAAATGATCGCAATGTACACCAGGATCGTGGTTTTTAAAACGGTTACAGATTTCGTCCATTAAATCGGCATTCATTTCCTGGTTGAGGGAGTGAAAATTTGTACACCTCAAACAGGAATCTTCACGTCGTCGGGCTATTCGCTGAATGTTCAGGAGATGCTTAACAGTAATATTATCGGTAGTAATATTCTTGCCCCCACTACCACAGGCAAGGGTGAGTGAGGGATTTAGCATATTGTAAGTTCCGCCTAAAGCTCCCTGCGACGAAGGGGTATTAACAATTATCCGTCCCGCATTCATTACATTTGCAAAGTATTGAACCTTTTCTTCATTCCGTGAAAAAATCGATACGGTATGCCCTAATCCACCATGACGGTTGATCTCTTTACACATGGCTATTCCATGAGCAAAATTATCGACATGATAAAAGGCTAATATCGGGGCAAGTATCTCAAATGATAAGGGCGAATCCATTCCAACTTTTTCGAGTGGAGCAATCAGTAAACTTGTATTTTCAGGCACTTCAAATCCGGCCATTTTGGCTATGGTATGGGCCGATTGACCAATTACACCGGCCTGCATAACTTTAGCAGCTTTATTGAACGCGATAGGCTCAAGCAGGGATATTTCATCTTTCGACATAAAATAGGCGTCGTGTTTTTTAAACTCCGCAATCACCTGACCAACATGAATGTCAGGTACTATTACGGCTTGTTCACTGGCACAAATGGTTCCATTGTCGAATGTTTTAGACAAAACGATTTGTTCAACAGCAAACTTAACATCAGAGCTTTTACCAAGATAAACAGGAACATTTCCCGGCCCAACGCCAATGGCAGGATTACCTGAACTGAAAGCAGCCTTAACCAATCCTACCGATCCTGTGGCAAGAATAAGCGCAGTTTTCTTATGCGACATAATCTCAATGATATCATCTTTTGTTGCACGTTTTATCCATTGGATGCAATTTTCCGGTGCCCCGGCTTTAAGGGCAGCCTCATAACATATTTTTGCTGCCTCTATGGTTGATTTTTTTGCCGCCCCGTGTGGACTTAATATTATCGGATTCCTTGATTTTAGAGCAATTAATATTTTAAAAAGTGCTGTTGATGTTGGATTCGTAATCGGGGTAGTAGCAAATATTGGCCCTATTGGCTGGGCAATTTCAGTTATTCCGGTTTCTTCACTTTCAGAGATAATTCCAACTGTTTTCTGATCTTTTATATCGTTGTAAACAAACCGCGTTGCAATGATATTCTTAATCACTTTATCTTCCCATTTGCCAACCCCAGTTTCCTGCCATGCTTTTTTTGCAAGATGAATTCTGTTGTCAAATCCGGCCTCATATGCTGCCTTAACAATTCTATCAGTTGTTGATTGAGGGAGCATACGAAATTCATCACCAGCTTTTTGGGCATTTGTCATAAGGGCTTCAATATCAAGTCGTTTATTTACTTCCATAAATCTAATTATTTAGAGATCTAAATATATAGAAAATTTAGAAACCAGAAATCGTATATTTTTCAGGTTAGATTTTTCCTTTATTTTTGTGCAACAAAGGAAATCAATCATAAAAATAGATAGAATCATGGAAAAATTATTTGATAAAGTAAAACCTGGAGTTGTAACCGGCAATGATGTTCAGGAAGTTTTCCGCATTGCAAAGGCAAATGGATATGCACTTCCGGCAGTAAATGTAATTGGCTCACATTCAACCAATGCAGTAATTGAAGCAGCCCGTGCAGTTAATTCACCCGTTATATTACAGGTTTCGAATGGTGGTGCCGTTTTCTTTGCCGGAAAAGGTATGAGCAACGAAGACCAAAAAGCTGCCATCACTGGCGGAATTGCTTTTGCGAAACATGTTGGCGTTTTAGCTGAAGCCTATGGTGTGCCGGTTATTTTACATACCGATCATGCGGCAAAAAAACTTCTTCCCTGGATCGATGGATTGATTTCAGCGGGCGAAAAACACTTTGCCGAATACGGAAAACCTTTATTCAGTTCGCATATGCTTGACCTCTCTGAAGAACCAATTGAGGAAAACATTGCGATTTGCAAAGAATATCTGGCCCGGATGGATAAAATTGGAATGACTCTGGAAATTGAGCTTGGCGTTACAGGTGGAGAGGAAGATGGAGTTGACAATACGGGAATCGATAATTCATTACTATATACCCAGCCATCCGAAGTAGCTTATGCTTATGAAGAATTAAGCAAGGTTAGTAAGCGCTTTACTATTGCTGCCAGCTTTGGTAATGTACACGGTGTTTATAAACCCGGAAATGTTAAACTAACTCCAATAATCCTGAAGAACTCGCAGGATCATATTCAGGAAAAATTCAGCACAGACAAAAATGAAGTTAGCTTTGTTTTTCATGGTGGATCGGGATCGAGCACAGAAGAAATAAGAGAGGCCATTAGTTATGGCGTTATAAAAATGAATATTGATACCGATACTCAATGGGCTTTTTGGGATGGTATAAGGCAATATGAAAGTAAAAACCACGGCTACCTTCAGGGACAAATTGGAAATCCGGAAGGTGAAGATAAACCAAATAAGAAAAAATATGATCCACGAGCATGGTTACGCGAAGGTGAAAAATCTATGATTGAACGTCTTAAAATTGCGTTCGAGGATTTAAATTGTGTTGACAGATGCTAAAATGGCTTAATATAAAAACCTGGTTTTGGCCAGGTTTTTTTTTGTGGTACTAATTATCCTTATTCATTAAAATTTATAGAATTATGGTCGTCGCAAACAGTAGGGCATGGGCCGAAATTATTATTGGCAGAATGATAAATGGCTTGATAAATTTGAGGTCTCAGTGCATCAGTTCCATCTGAATTAATTCCATATATAATTGATTTTGTTGTGTCCAAATCAAGACCTAACAAAATCCTGAACCCGATATAAGTATCATCGTTACCTAACAATCTTGTCATTGCATTATACGTTTCTTTATTTATCGCAAATCCTTTCAGTTTTTTGTTAAGTGGTTGTGCTGTCTTGTAATAGTTATTCCGAAATGTTAGAGCGTCATTCTGAGTAATTGTATCAGTTTTGCCAGGTCCTGCAATCGGTGTTCCATCCGGAATTTTAAATAATAATACAAGCATAGCTCCAAGTACAATTCCTATTAATAATGTAAATGCAGGATTCTTTACGATTTTTGTTTTCATAGTTACCTTGTTTTATAGAATTTTATAAAGAAGCCGAAATATAATGAATTTGTTATATAGAATCATTATTAATAATTTTCCGGTCAAATTGTATCACATTTTAACGAAAGGTTAAGCAGGAATGAGTAACAGGAAATACATTTATTTAGGATTAATTTTTCTAATCCTGACAGGATTTAATTTTAGCAATGTAGCTGCCGGAAACAAAAATCAGACACAAGAGAATCATACAAAATCAACTGATAAAGACAGCCTTAGGATTGTAGAACTATGTCAGCAATCTGCTTTATATTTTCATCAACTTAACAATAAATTCAAGGCCGACAGTATAAGTGAGTTAGCCATTGAAATTGCCACATCCTTATATAAACCAGGTCTTTTAATAAAAGCTTATTCTAACTATATCGAAAATAACGACTTAGGATTTTATAAGAAAAAAGCCATAGAATATGCTGTTGCGGCAAAAAAGTTAAGCGCCGAATACCATATCCCGGAATGGACCTGGCAATGCAACCTTAACCTTTCCAAAGCCCGTATGCTCGATTACGATTATGAAAAAGCTTTAGTTGCGGCTTATAATTCGCTGACCATTGCTGGAGATCTTCAGGATGAAAGCAAAAAAGCACATAGTTTTTTAATGATTGGAAAATCGCTCGAAGGAAATAATGAAAAGATTGATGCTTTCAAGAATTATCTGTTAGCTACAAAAATTGCCCGTGAAATTGATAATAATAAACTTCTTGGTCAATGTTATTCATATTTGTCGGAATTCTATATCAAAGTTAAATCAGTACAAAAAGCAGTCGAATATAAGCTGCTTGAAGAAGAAATAATTGCAGGCATCAACCCTGTTGATTCACTTGGTTTAATGTGGATTAAATACGACCTGCAGGTTATCAACCTGAATAGTGATGTTACAAGGTATGCCGGTTCGGTCATACGGCAGATTCTCAATTATGCAAACAGGAACCAGTCTGTAAAACTAAAAGATTATACCCTGTCGCTCAACAGATCGATCCTGATTGAACTTAACCGTATTGATTTGTTAAAACAGTTTTACACAAATGATTATCCTGAAGAATTTGAACGGTTGAAACAAAAATCACCTTCGTTCTATTACAGGCTGAAGGCCTATTTCAGTGAAGTGGAAGGCAATACAGATTTAGCAGAACAATATTTCACAAAAGCCGGGGAATTACTCTCATCCAATGCAAATAAAATATTGCGATCTCATTTCCATCTTCGCTATGGCGAATTTTATAAACGATCGGGACAAACTCAAAAAGCCATCGGGCAATTAACCCAGGCTTATCAGCTTTCTGAGGAAGCAGGTTACCTGGCTTATATTCTTGAAACTTCACTCCTGCTTGAAGGATTATACGAAGAAATGAGAAATTTTGAAAAAGCTTACTGGTATGCGACAAATAGTAAACAGCTAACCGATAGTATTAATCAAATTACCGAAAAAGACAAACTCCTTATGCTTGAACTCGACCATGAAGCACATCAAAGGGCCCTGGCTGAAGAACGCGAATACCAGAAAACTTTACGAAGGCATAACCTACAGTATACAGCCATAGTTATCATAATTGTAATCATTTTTATTATGCTGATGATGCTTGGAAGTTTTAAAGTGCCTTCGTGGTTAATTCGTGCACTTGGTTTTGTATCCTTTATCTTCCTTTTTGAGTTTATTATCCTTCTTGCTGATTTCAAAATACACCATTTAACACATGGAGAACCCTGGAAAATGATGGCCATAAAAGTTGTATTAATCGGATTTCTTCTCCCATTTCATCATTGGATCGAGCATAAGGTTGTTCATTTTCTGGTAAACAATCAGCTCATCAGGTTTTCAGGTTCGATTTTCGGCAGGTTATTTAAAGCGAAACAACAAGATAGCCCTGAGAAATAATCTTTATCCAATTTATGTCAGGAAAATTATAAAGGACTAAATGAATCGCATACTAACGGACAAGGGCCGGCAGAAGATAATCCGGTGCTATAGATGGAGTTGTTAATAGCATCGCTGCCATTCTGATCAATCCCAACCACAATACTTGCAGGATAACCTGAAGATGTTACGCCAGTGTAAAGTCTGAATCCGATAAATTTTGAATCTTCACCTGCAAGACGGTTCATTGCATCAAGCTGGTCTTTGTTAACTGCATAGGCCCTGAAAATGTCGTTCATTGGAGTTGCACCCGACCGGTAGTTTTCAGTCATCGATTGAGCTTCCTGTAAACTTATCTGCTGTGAGGGAGGATTCGCAATCGTTGAATCGGTATCAGATACAAAGGCGAAGGTTGAAAAAATACCAATACCAACAAAAATCCCTAAGATAAAGATAACTGCTTGATTATAACTTTTGATTGTTTTCATAATTTGTGTGGTTTAATTTATGGGACCAATATACAATTTTTTATTATTAAGAATCATTCTTAATAAGATGCATCACATAACATGCCTTATTTATAGACTTTCTTTCCCTTAATTACTAAAGAACAAATTTTTATCTTCACTGCCCTAAAATTTTCATAATGTATCGATTCACCTTAATATTTCTTTTTTTTATCCTGATTGCGTGCTCAGGAAAACAAAGCAGTAACGCAAAAGATAAACCTGGTCTTTATAAAAACGGTGCAGTTTCTTCAGCACATGAGCTGGCATCACAAGTAGGAATTGATATTTTGAAACAGGGAGGAAATGCATTCGATGCGGCTGTTGCAGTACATTTTGCATTGGCTGTAATATATCCAATGGCAGGAAACCTGGGTGGTGGTGGCTTTGCTGTATACCGGACAAATAAAGGTGAAACAGGTGCGCTCGATTTTCGTGAAAAGGCTCCTTTGAAAGCCTTTCGGGATATGTATCTCGATTCAACCGGCAATGTGGTTAATGGCTTGTCGACAAAAGGTTATTTGGCTGTTGGAGTACCAAGTAGTGTTGATGGAATGATAAAATTGCACGAAAAACTGGGAATTCTATCTTTTGCAAGATTACTGGATCCTGCCATTAAATTAGCTCAAGAGGGTTTCCCCCTCAACAAACGGGAAGCAGAATATATGAACAAATACCGGAAATCATTCCTCCAGTTTAACGATAGTACCATGCCCTTTATTTGCGACAGTATATGGCACGAAGGAGATATTATAAAGCTGCCGGCTCTGGCACAGACAATCCGGCGGATTCAATCCGAAGGACGTGATGGTTTTTATAGCGGATTGACGGCAGGATTTATCTTATCGAAAATGGATTCTGAAAAAGGATTGATAACGCAGAAAGACCTGGATATCTATGAATCGAAATGGCGAAATCCAATTATCGGAAAATACCGGGGACATAAGATTATTTCCATGCCTCCGCCATCAAGTGGTGGAATTGCATTAATGCAACTGCTTAAAGGTAGCAGTGCCTACAATTTTAGATTGATGGAACATAATTCTGCTGAAGTAATTCATACCATGACAGAATTAGAACGACGGGTTTATGCCGACCGGGCAACATATCTTGGTGATCCTGATTTTTATCCAGTACCAGTTACAGATTTACTCAATCCCGATTATATTTATCAAAGGAATAGTACTATTAATCCTGATAAAAAGACCAGTTCTGCAGAAATAAAAGAAGGCCATGTAGATATTATCGAAAGTACCGAAACTACTCATTTTTCAATTGTTGATAAGGATAGGAATGCAATCGCTGTAACAACGACATTAAATAGCCTGTACGGATCGAAAGTATTTGTTGAAGAGGCAGGTTTTTTCCTGAACAATGAAATGGATGATTTTAGTATTAAGCCCGGAGTCCCCAATCAATTTGGCTTGATAGGTGGCGATGCCAATGCCATTGAACCCGAAAAGCGAATGTTAAGTTCTATGACTCCTACCATTGTTGAGAAAGATGGAAATGTAAAATTAGTTGTTGGTTCTCCGGGAGGTTCAACCATAATTACTACTGTGTATCAGGTAATTTTAAATGTAGTTGATTTTGAAATGGGAATGCAGGAAGCCATTGATGCAAAACGAACCCATCACCAATGGCAACCCGATAAGATTTTCTATGAAGGAAACGGCATCGACAGTAGTACAATTGAAACACTTAGTGGTATGGGACATGAACTCGATAAGAAAAACAAGCTGGGCAGGGTTCATGCTGTATTAGCCCTTCCTGATGGATCGCTGAAAGGCGGCGCCGATAAACGAGGCGATGGAAAAGCCATTGGATATTGATCACTTAACCGTTTGATTCACTTATAAAGATTTAAACCGTTTGGAATCCCTGTTTGTGGATTCAGTTACATACTTTCTTCAAAAAAAAAACTGAATTCGAAGATAACAGGAGTTGTTAACAAACCATAAAATCACTTTCCTTTTTGTGAAATATTTCCCCTATTTTCATCTTTTATAAGGAACCCGATAAAAACATTGATTATGATACGCTCAAACAAAATGGTAAAAATCCTAATTGGTTTTTTTGTATTGCTCCAATTGTTGGCCTTTCAATCATCTACATCGCCTGAGAATTGGATAGATTTTCCTGAGAATGAGAAATTCAAATTGGAATGGAAAAAGGTAAAGGAGCTAGAGAAAAAGGGATTGCCTAAATCTGCACTTAAAATGGTAAATCAAATTTATGATGAGGCCAAAAGAACCAATAATCAGGAGCAGGTGGCAAAGGCAATTGTATATCGATCGAAGTTTGTTTCGCAAACCGAGGAGGATGCTATCCCCGGAATAATAAACCAGATAAAGGAAGAAGTTGCCGTATCGAAATTTCCGCTAAAACAAATCCTGCACTCCTATCTTGCTTCATATTTCTGGGCTTATTATTCCGAAAGACAATGGATTATTAACCAGCGAACTGTTATTCCCGGCTTACAATCCGAAGATATCTCCAATTGGGACAAAATGGATTTTCTTACAAATATGCAAGAGCACCTAAAGTATTCACTTGAAAATTCTGACAGTCTTCAACAAGTTAAAATCGATGTGTTCGGGGATATCATCAATGAAGGAACCCAGCCTGGTGGTATCAGGCCCGGTCTGTACGACTTCCTTGCCCATCGGGCTATACAATATCATAACATATCGAAACATGTAAATCCATTGTTAAGCGACGATCAGTTTCTATCTAACACAAGTTATTTCAGCGAGGCAAAAGATTTTATTAAACTAACACTACAGTCGGATGATGGCTCATCTAATCACTACTTGATTCTGAAAATTTATCAAGACATTTTGGGCTATCGAATGAAGCAGGACAATTCACCTGCCTTAATTGATGCCGATTTGCTCAGGATCAATTATTTGTATACCAATTCAACCTCCGACAACAAAGACGGCTTATATCTGAAACTGCTTGGACATCTGAAAAAAAAATATGCGGAAAATGCACATGTTGGAGAAATTATATATCGTGAGGCAGAATATTACCTGGAAAAATCGCACAACTTTAATTCACTGGATTCCTTATCTAATCAGTTTGTCGATTATGCAAAAAAGGCCGAAAGCTTGTACTTGTTAGTAATTGAAAAATATCCTGAATCCCAGGTAGCAAAAAAATGCCAACACAGCCTTGAGTTGCTAAAGAAGAAAGAATTATCACTTGAGCTTGAAAAGGGAATTATTCCTGAAAAAGCATTCCCTTGCCGGATTGAATTCAAAAACATAACAAAGATTTATGGTCGCTACCTGAAAGTAGATTCATCCGATTACTTCAATCATTATGTGACAAACCGGGGAAGAAATGGATTCGAAAAACTCATAAATAAGTCGGAGATAGTAAAAGAACGAAAGATTGAAACAGAGGGTCAGGATGATTTAAATGCTCACTCGATAATGTCTGTTGAGGAAGGTTTGCCCATTGGTAAATACATTTTCATCATTACCAACAACAAAAAGTTCAACTTAAGTCACGGACTCTATGCCTGGAGTTTTATCGATGTGTCGAATATTGCTTACATCAACCGTAGCAACAGATACAAGGGCGAGAACGAGCTTGTGGTTATCGACAGGAAAAAAGGCAATCCTTTGTCGAATGTGAAAATAGACAGGTTGAGTGTTCAATACTCACGTGGCATACAGCGCAACGAAATTGTCAAAACCGGAAGTATACAAAGCGTCAAAGGTGGCTTTGTTGAACTTCCATCGACAGGAAGGCAATATCGCCATAATTACATCCTCGTGTTTAAAAAGGGAGACGACTATTTAATCAGTAACGATAATTTTCATAACCCAGGTCGCCACGAAGAACAAGATCGTACGCAATGCAGTTTTTTCTCCGACCGAAAAATTTATCGCCCTGGACAGATAGTGTATTTCAAAGGTATATTGCATAGTGGAAAAGGGAATACTTCACAGGTAGTAGCTGGTAAAAAAACAAAGGTTCAATTGATCGATGCCAACTGGCAAACCGTAAAAGAATTCGATTTCATGAGCAATGAGTTTGGTTCTTTCAGTGGTTCCTTTACTTTGCCAAATTCGGCCCTGACCGGAAGCTTCAGGATAAAGAACGAATACGGAACTCATGAGTTTCGGGTCGAGGAATACAAGCGCCCAAAGATAAAGGTTGAGTTTTTACCAATCGAGGGGCAATACCGGTTCAACGACTATATTATAGTCAAGGGTACTGTAAAATCCTATACAGGCCATCCGGTTAGTTTAGCCGATGTGAAATACACAGTTAACCGTTCCTCTTTTCGTCCGTTTAATTCTTATTTTATGCCCTGGCAGGCGAACCGGCAAATTGATTATGGCAAGGTAAAGACAAATGAAAATGGTGAGTTTGAGATTGTTTTCAAAGCTATAAGTCCTAATATTGAAATGCCCAATGCAAATCTGAATTTCTCGGTTGATATTGATGCCACAGACCAAAACGGCGAAACACAAAGTGCATCTATAGTAATTCCTATTAGAGCCGAAGCAATAACTATATCATCAAATTTCCCTTCTACAATTGATTTGAGTACAGAAACAGCAAATGAGTTTGACCTGATTGTGAAAACAATCCAGGGGCAGGAATTGAATGATGTGGTTAATGTTGAAGTTTTTCAATTGGAAACTCCTCGGTTGCTTTATGAAAATAAACTTCGAAGGGCAGAGATAAATCTAAAAAGTAAAGATCAATGGCAAGAAAGTTTGCCTCAGATGGAGTACAATGAAGAATTAAAACCGGAGAATTTTCTTGTAAAAAAACAGGTTGCTATTTTTAATATTGATACAGAAAAGAATAAGTCGATATCTGTAAGTCAATTTGGCAACCGGACGCCGGGATACTACAAAATAAGGTTTACCACTAAAGATAAGTTTGACAGAACTGTAGAACGAGTTATTTATTCTGAGTTTTTCGACAGTAGTTCGAAAAAACTCCACACCCCAAAAACAAACTGGTTTGTGTCTTTAACCAACAGTGTTGAACCAGGAGAATCAGCAAAAATTCTAATTGGAACAGGAATCGACAAAGTTGATGTATTGTACGAAATCCTCGATCAGGATAAAAAGCTGACACAGGAATGGATAAGCTTGAAAAAAGGTCAGCGAATAATTGAAATCCCCATCGAAGAAAAACACCGCGGAGGCATTTATGTGTCGTTCACATTTGCAAGCAACAACCATATCTTTAAATATCTCAGGAAAGTTGATGTGCCCTTCTCTAACAAAAAACTGGATATCACTTTCGAAACCTTCCGTGATAAATTAGTACCTGGTGAGAAGGAAGAATGGCGATTAAAAATAAAAGGAGCAATGGGGGACAAGCTTGCTGCAGAACTTTTGTGTGGTATGTACGATGCATCACTGGATAAATTTGCTGCTAATCCATGGTGGAGCTTTTTCAGGATTCCATATTTGCATTTAAGTCCTTTTTCTTCCACAACCTTTAACTCAGGGCATGGCCAATTTTTTAACAAAGATTACCGGCATCCAATACGGCCTGCTGATTTGTATTATGATCAATTGTTGTGGTTTGGGGTAGGAGGATATTATATGGACGGACTATTTGCAGTGGAAAGTAGTGGAGGTATGGACGTATTAAGAAGTAGAAGAAATAAAGGATTTGAAGGCGATGAGTTGATGTTTATGCCTGAAACCTTCGACATGGATGCGTCTGCAATTGAAAAAATGGAAGACAATAATTTGCCCAATGAGGCACAAGAAGTACCACCAATGCCTGGCCAAAGTTCATCCACCAAAGATGTTGATGTGGCGGTTGTTCATACCCGCACCAACTTCAATGAAACAGCCTTTTTTTATCCCCATTTGCAAACCGACAATGAGGGGAATGTGATTGTATCATTCCATGTTCCTGAATCGCTTACTCAGTGGAATATCAACGGAATTGCCCACTCAAAAGATTTGAGTATCGGTTTATTCAAAAAGGAATTGATCACGAAGAAAGAATTAATGGCAGAAGCCAACCCACCACGATTTTTCCGCGAAGGCGACCGTATTGTTTTTCCTGTTAAAATTTCGAATATGACCGAAGAGGCTCAAACAGGAGAGGTGATGCTCGAATTTGTCGATGCTTTGACATATGAAAAAATCACCCTATCGAAAGAGGATGAGAAAAAATCATTCTCAGTGGCGGAAAATGGCAATCTGACCGTAGCATGGGAATTAATGATTCCGGAAAACGTTCATGCCGTCACTTACACTGTAAAGGCAAGCACAGGAACATTTTCTGATGGGGAATCGAAAACACTTCCGGTTTTGAGTAACAGAATGTTGGTAACAGAGAGTTTGCCTATGTCGGTACGAAAAGCCGGAAATACTTCCTTTGAGTTCTCGAAACTGAAAGTGACTAAATCCTCTACTCTGAAACACCACAGACTAACACTGGAGTTTACTCAAAATCCGGCATGGTATGCCGTTCAGGCATTGCCCTTTCTGATGGAATTCCCACACGAATGTGCCGAACAATTGTTCAGCCGCTATTATGCAAATTGTCTTGCGGAACATATTGTTAATTCACTGCCCGAGATTAAAAGAGTTTTTAATCAATGGAAGATTTCCGATAACAAAGAAACCTTCCTGTCGAATCTTGAAAAGAATGAAGAGCTGAAAAATTTAATCCTGAACGAAACTCCATGGGTACGTGATGCTATGAACGAGAAACAGCAAAAAGAAAATATTGCCCTTCTTTTCGATCTCAATAAAATGCAGGACGAACTAGCACTGGCATGGCATAAGCTCGAAAAGATGCAAATGGAAAACGGTGCCTGGCCCTGGTTCCCGGGCTTGTATGAAAACCGATATATCACCCAGCATATTGTAGCAGGAATGGGACATCTTAAACAACTGGGCGTGATCGATATCAAGCACAATCCATCGCAATACGAGGTGATTCGACAAGCCATAGCCTACCTTGATAAGGAAATGCACAAGGATTTCACACGTCTTGAAATCAAGAAAGAATTATCAAGCTTATTAGTACATTACCTTTATACAAGGAGTTTCTTTCAGGATATAATCATGCATGACACCTATGAAATTGCTTATCAGCATTACATTTCAAAAGCAAAAAAAGACTGGTTAAAATTCAACAAATATGAACAGGCCATGATTGCCCTTGCACTTTACAGGCACGAGGACCAAAAAACACCACAAGACATCATCAATTCATTAAAAGAGTTTATCATTTCTTCTGATGAATTCGGCATGTACTGGAAGTCGGGCAATGGTTGGTACTGGAACCAGGCACCTATAGAGCAGCAGGCTTTAATGATAGAGTTGTTCGAAGAAGTGGCCAAAGATCAGCATATGGTGAATGAGCTAAAGATATGGCTGCTCAAACAAAAACAAACCCAGGCCTGGAAAACTACTAAAGCAACAGCCGATGCAGTCTATTCTTTGTTGATTTCAGGCGATAACTGGCTCGATAGCAAAGAGAAATTATCCGTCAAAGTTGGGAATACTTTGATTGATCCGGCAAAAGATGAAGATATTGCACTGGAAGCAGGAACGGGTTACTTTAAAAAATCCTGGGATAATGGCGAGATTGTCCCTGAGATGGGTAACATCACCGTAACCAAATCTGCCGACCGGCTCTCATGGGGAGCCTTATACTGGCAATATTTCGAAGATTTGGACAAGATTACAAGTCATAATACCGGGATTTTTTAAAGTAACCCGTTCCTGCTTCCAG
>CAYLZH010000005.1:0-35107 GCA_964388245.1 uncultured Bacteroidales bacterium | reverse complement strand
GGCTTGTCGATGCAGAAGCAATTGTATATTGAGCGTAAAGAAGGCGAGAAAACAGAGCTTGATTTAGTCTCTGAAAACAATTTGCCCGGGGTTGGTGACAAATTAATAGTCAGACTCCACTTAAAATCGGATCGTAACCTTGAATTTGTACATATGAAAGACATGAGGGGCTCGGGATTAGAGCCTGTTAATTTCTTGTCAGGTCATCGATATAAGTCGGGCATGTTTTACTACGAAAGTATCCGGGATGCTTCGGTGAATTTCTTCTTCGACTATCTGCCTAAAGGAGATTATGTTTTTGAATATCCCTTGCGTGTAGCCCACAGTGGTGATTTTTCCAATGGCATCACTACCATTCAATGCATGTATGCTCCGGAATTTTCGGCACATTCGAAAGGGGCGGAGTTGCATGTTGAATGACATAAAGAAATTACAATGAAAAGCAGTTCCAAGAAAATTGGTGCTTTATAATGGCTCCAAGTGCCTAATTTGTATATTGTAGATGCTCTATTAAAACATATAGCCCATTGAAAAATAAGCAGCCCTGTTTTTAATATTGCTCATATTTTCGTCTTTCGAAAGGCTCGATAAACCCTGCTTAAAGTTCACGCTAACATAAACCGACATCGCTTCAAATCCTATCCCAAACACTAAACCTGTTTCGGTTTGCTCGAATGAATTATCAAAATCCAATGACTTATTATCGGCAGATCCTCCAAAGTGGTAAGCGTAATAAGCCCCAATGGTTGCAAAAGCCCGACTGTTGGAGTTTTTATCCATATCGGATGCTATTACTATACTTACTGGTGTGCTAAGGCTATGTGTCCTGAAATTGCCGGTATTGAAACCACTGGCCATGCTTGAATACAAAACCTCAGGTTGAAGCGAAATGTTTTTCGTAATCTTTATCTGGGTCATTAAACCCGCTTCATAGCTGAATCTCCGTTTTCCGTTGTAAAACTCATCAGTATACAAATGAAAACTACTACCTACATTTGCTTTTAAACCATACCTGAAAAAGGGCAGTCCGACTTTATTCGTTTCAACTAATAGTTCTTTTGACGGCTCAAGCTGGTCTTTATTTGAGAGCTCAAGGGTTAATTCATACAGTAAGCCTGAGATTTTTTCCATTCCATTATAGTCCAAGGTTTCCCGGTCATCTTCCGGTTTATGGTAGGGGCCAATTATTCCGGTAGTAGCATGAACAGCAGGAACACCTTGATTTGCAAACGGTTTTGAGTCAGTTCTTCCGGCTAAATCGTCGCCTGCTTTATCTAATTCAATTTCATGTTTATTTGCAATATCATTTAGGATATTTTTCCCATCTACTAAAGTCTCTATAGCTCCCATGATCAATGATTTGCTTTTTGCGTACCGACCGATCATATCAATACTCATCATAAATTTTACATTTTCGATTGGGACTATGTTTTGTTCAATAAATTTTCGCGAACCTACTAAACCGCTCTCTTCTGCATCGAAAGCAATAATGACCACACTTCGCTTAAGTTTCGCTTTTTGCTGAACAAGCGCCCGTCCGATTTCTATGATTGCAGCGGTTCCTGAGGCGTTATCATCAGCTCCATTGTATATAATTTTACGGCCCTCCTCAATCTTAAATGAAATATGATCGTAATGGGCACCTAAAACAATGAACTCATTTTTTAACTCAGGATCTGAACCTTCAATAATTCCAACTACATTGTTTCCTACCAACATAGTTTGCCACAGCCTTGTGTAAAATGGGTGTAAATATTTTTCCCCTACCGGCATTATGCCAATTTCCTTAAAATAATCTGCAATATAATTGGCGGCAGCTAAACCTGATTGTGTAGCAAGCCCACGTCCTTCGAGCGAATCGCTGGCTAAATAATACACATGTTTCTTTAATGAATCGGCAGGAATTAATATTTGTCCTACAGCATTTAAGCTGATAAATAGCACTATTACAAGTACAACTGAATTTTTAGTCATAGATATTGAATCGGATTAGTTAATGATTTGAAATTTACTGCATCTTTAAATAAACCATAAAACTACAATTCATTTACCAGAATTCAAATGATGAATAATCAGTATTCTGCAAACCGTTTATGAGCAAATTGTTTATTACTGAGGTGTATTTACATTCAGAATTTACACTTTTCAATTCAGTTAATTATTCATAGTTTCTTCATCAGAAAGAAATTTCACAGGAATAATAAATACCTCTTTGTTTTGTGCCGGACAATAGGATTACACTAAAACGGTTGAACGCTATTTCGAATTAATATAATCATTAACAATCTCTTGTGCCTTTTCCAGATCAGTGTCTGAGATCATCACCTGTACTCCGTCTGAGCTTATTGGGTTAAAGGCATATGAGTTTATTACCGTATTCTTCAGGAATGAATCAATCTTAGCTGCATCCAATAAACTTTTTACCATATTCGCTTCCCACATTGTGCCGGAGTATATTTTTATTATTTGATCTTGATTCATACAGCTTTATTCTTTTGATTCAACAAAGTCAAATGCCTGTTTGGCAAGAATTGGCCAATCGTTACTAAATTCGGACGGAACCTGCAACCAGTCTTTCATTGGTCTTTTTTTTCCTGATGGATCCCAATTTTCAGCACCAGGATATTTCATCTTCATTAATGTAGCTTTTTGCTGACCAAGTTTGAAAATCATGGCTTCTTTGAAAAATGCAGCGAAAGCTTTATTTTTTGTTTTTAAACAAGGTTTACCAAACATTTGCCCAACGCTTGTTCCGTATTGACTGCTGAATTGTTGCCCGATATCATTATAGATTTGAATACTCATCGACTGTTTCTTTACTATTTCACTTTTTTAATAAACATACTTTGCTGTGGATTCGATAATATATTTTTAACCAAAAGTACATATTAATTTATTGTTTACTAAATCGTTGCTGAACAATTATACCAACTATAATCAGAATTAAACCATAGATAGTAGAAGGCAATATTGCTTCCTTTAATATCAGGTTTATCAGAAGTAATGAAATAAATGGCGACAAAAACACCAATTGGCTCACTTTATCGGTAGTCGACGAAAGGGATAATGCCTTTAACCATAGGAAAAAAGTAATCCCCAACTCGAAGAGTCCAATATAGGCTACAGCAAGAATTCCTTTATAACCCGGCAATTCAAACGAGGAAAATATTACTGTTCCCAATATTAAATAAATACATCCGAAGAAAAAATTCAGGAAAAGTTTTTCACTCTCGTCGCGTTTGTCTTTCATGTTATAAATCCAAAAAAGTGCCCAAACTATTGAACTTCCAAGAGCCAGAAGATCTCCATACAAATTTGTGAATGAAAATTCGAGCAACCTGCCTTTTGTACCAATCACAATTACTCCGGTAAAGCTGATCATGATTGCCATAATGCTTTTCCACCCAATATTCTGTTTCAGAATAACCATCGAAAGAAGAACAAGCGAGATGGGCCACACATAATTGAGTGCCATAGCTTCCTGGGCAGGCAAAATTGTATATGCTTTCAGTAATACAACATAATAAAGAAATGGATTAAGCAGGCCCAATCCGGCTGATCGTGCAAAATCGTTTATATTCATCTTGAAAATAAATCCAAGCTTTCCCTGAAATTTTAGGATTATTGTCAGGCAGATAACAGCAACAAAAGAAGCACCTGTCATTAATTGAAAAACATCGAGTTCGTTCAATGCCAGCCTGAAAGCCGTAGCGATAGTCGACCAAAAAGCCACTGCAATCAATGCAAGAACGTATGCTTTACTTTGATTTTTACTCACATATCAAAGGTATCAATTTGAATGGAACTAAAACGAACCGGCACCAGAAAGATCAGAAGGGAAATGACTGGTATAGGTGTTTTACTTAGAACTATTGCACAATTAGTTTTTTGTAAAATACTTCATCATCATTAATAAACCGCATGAAATATTGACCTGCTGATAAATCGGAGATATCCAAATTATTAATACTTATGGAATGTATATCCTTTGAAAAAACCTTCTTCCCATCCGAAGTAATAATATGAACCTGCCCAGCAAAATCGGTTTCACCAAAATCGATGTATAATTCATTCATTGCAGGCACCGGATAAAGTTTGAGTTCATAAGGCTTATCAATGGTTTCCACATTGATAGTTTGAGTAACATCAACATTTTGTGTATATGAATCAGTACCTGTAGTTCCCGAAATTGTAAGTGTAACCGTATAGCTTAATGCGTTGCTGTATAAATGACTTGGGTTTTGATTTGTTGATGTGTTGCTGTCGCCAAAACTCCAATGCCATGCGACAGGATTGCCCGTAGATAAATCAGTAAAATGAACCAGGAGCGGATTCGCCTGATCAATAGTAAAAGAGAAATTTGCATCTAACACTACGGGTGCAGTAACGGTAATTAGCGTGCTGTACGAATCACTACAGTTAGGCCCCAAAATGGATAAAATTACCGTATAATTACCGGCCTGTGCATACGTATGGGATGGATTCTGAAAGGCTGAAGTACTTCCATCGCCAAAATCCCAGGACCAACTTGTAGGAGCCCCGGTCGATAAATCCTGGAATTGATAAATTAAAGATGAATTTGGATCGACACTATAACTGAATGCTGCATTACACGATGGATTTCCTGTAATAATTGTCATAGACATTGTATCGAAACAATTAGGCCCTGTGATAGTAAGCGTTACAACATAAGTTCCGGGTTGGGCATAAGTATGTGTAGGGTTTTGAAGTGTGGAAGTTGTACCATCGCCAAAATCCCACATCCACGCTGTAGGGCTGCCGGTCGATAAATCAATGAAATAAAACATGTTTGATGTTGAATCAGGATAATAGGCGAAATCGGCAACACATGATTGGCTTCCAAAAGTAATGGTCATGGATTGCGTATCGGAACAATTAGGCCCTGTGATAGTAAGCGTTACAACATAAGTTCCGGGCTGGGCATAGGTATGTGTCGGGTTTTGAAGTGTGGAAGTTGTACCATCGCCAAAATCCCACATCCACGCTGTGGGGCTGCCGGTCGATGTGTCAATGAAATAAAACGTACCTGTTGGAAAAGAATCAGGAACAAAATAAAATGATGCAATACATGAAGTAGCAGTGCACAGACTAAAATCTGCAACAAATGGTGCTGACCATCCAAGAAGTGATTGAGTAATACCCTGGCAATCATCGGTAAAAACAGAAATAATAATCCCATTTACATAATTCGGAATTACAACAGAATAATATCCGTTTGTATCGGTTTGTACAAGTTGATAAAAATAAAAGCCCGGATTTGTCAGACTGTCACCAATAGCTAAAATCTCGACCTGGTGATTGGTAATTGGGATATTAGACATATCTGTTATCGTTCCACTAACTGTTGGTGTTGATTGAGCAAGCGAAAAAATACTGGTCAACAATAATAATGTAATTAATAATTTTACCTTCTTCATCATTAAATTCTTTTGTTATTTCAAATTATGTTTTCAGACAGAGGATTATTACTGATAGTTGCATAAGAAT
This sequence comes from uncultured Bacteroidales bacterium, assembly GCA_964388245.1. Lineage (GTDB taxonomy): Bacteria > Bacteroidota > Bacteroidia > Bacteroidales > M50B96 > JAIOYV01. The sequence continues at coordinate 29,599 of CAYLZH010000005.1, read as the reverse complement.
TATTTTTTTACTGAAATGCAATTATTCTATGCCATACATCTATTTTTTTCGAACTAAAATATCATTGTCAACGATGTTTGATATCCAAATATTTGCATTAGCCTTATACATGTTTGTAAGGATGTAATTTTCAAAAATATCAATAATTGTAGTAAATCCATATCATTTTTAAATTCAGCATTTTATTTTGACCGGATATAAATAATTCTTTTATTTGTGTCGGAAATGTGGAAAGATTTGTATTGATTGCAACCACGGAAAAAAATGCTAAAGCAATAATCTCATCGCAATCATAACTTTCCAGACAAAGTAATAATTAATTAAATATTGATATGAGTTTTTTATTTACATCAGAATCAGTTTCTGAGGGACATCCCGACAAAGTATGCGATCAAATTTCAGATGCATTATTAGATGAGTTTTTACGCCACGATCCTGAATCGAAAGTAGCTTGCGAAACATTTGTGACTACAGGTCTTGTTGTTTGCGGTGGCGAAGTGAAAACTACCGGATGGGTCGATCACGGGAGTGTAGCACGAGATACAATCAGAAAAATTGGGTATACCAAAGCAGAATACAGATTCGATGCCGATTCGTGTGGTATCATGTCAACAATTCACGAGCAATCGGGCGATATCAACCAGGGTGTTGAACGTGAAAATCCGGAAGACCAGGGGGCCGGCGACCAGGGAATGATGTTTGGTTATGCCTGTCGCGAAATGGAGAATTTAATGCCAATACCGGTCGAACTGGCACATATTTTAGTTCAGGAACTTGCAGCTATTCGCAACGAAGGTAAAGAAATGACCTATCTGCGCCCTGATTCAAAATCGCAGGTAACTGTTGAATTCGACAATGACGGGAAACCTGTTAAGATAAATACCATTGTTGTTTCTACTCAGCACGATGATTTTGATGAAGAAGAGAAAATGCTGGAGCGCATAAAATCTGATATCGAGAAAATATTAATTCCCCGTATAAAGGAGACGTATCCCCACGTAAAACCATATTATACTGATGATTGCAGGCTATTAGTCAATCCAACCGGCAAATTTGTGATAGGCGGTCCACATGGCGATACAGGGCTTACTGGCCGTAAAATTATTGTTGACACCTATGGTGGAAGAGGGGCTCATGGTGGTGGTGCTTTTTCCGGAAAAGATTCCTCCAAAGTAGATCGTTCAGCAGCTTATGCAACAAGGCACATTGCAAAAAATCTGGTTGCTGCAGGAATTGCCGATGAAGTACTCGTTCAGGTTGCCTACGCAATTGGGGTAGCCGAACCAATGGGTTTGTATGTAAATACCTATGGTACTGCAAAAGCCAAAAACGGGAACAGCGATATTATGACAGATGGTGAAATTGCTAAGAAACTCGAAACAATTTTCGATATGCGCCCCCACGCCATCATCAAACGATTTGGATTAAAGAATCCGATTTTTGTCCCAACAGCAGCTTATGGTCATTTCGGACGCGACCACTATAAAAAAGAGGTAGAAGTTTTTTATCAAAATGATGAAACCAAATCTCGCATTGTTGACGGTGAAAAGAAGTTTTTCAAAGAAGTGGAATTCTTTGCCTGGGAAAAGCTTGATTATGTGAAAACTCTGAAGAGTGAGTTTACTTTGTAGATTGTACAGAGCTATCCGTATTTAGCGATTGCGAATAAACAACTGCAATTAACTTTAATGTTCCAAAAATCAAAGATGGGATCAGGCGCCGTGTAGTTTAATCTTTTTGATACTTTGTGCCTTTACGGCAGAAAGAAAGCCCCAACGAAGGTTCAAAGACACCAGGTACCGCCAAAATAAGATCAATCTTATACTTTTGTATTTTAATGTGAATTTTGAAATTAGCAATCGTGGTTCATAATTTATATTTGAGAAGATAACATGAAAATCTTTACTACTATCTCAGACTTACAAAAGGAAATTTCTCAAATCAGAAAAGATGGAAAAACCATTGGCTTTGTACCAACCATGGGCGCTTTACATCAGGGGCATATTTCATTGCTTAATGAATCCTTGCAACAAACCGATTGCCCGGTTGTAAGTATTTTTGTTAATCCTACCCAGTTTAATAATCCTGATGATTTTGAGAAATATCCTGTTACTATTGAATCTGATAAGGAAAAACTGGTACAAGCCGGTTGCGACATACTTTTCCTTCCCAAGGTGAAAGAAATGTATCCCGAAACGGATACCCGTATTTTCGATTTCGATGGGATTGACAGGCTCATGGAGGGAGAATTTCGTCCAGGACATTTCAACGGAGTAGCGCAAATCGTAAGTAAACTTTTCGGTGCAGTTTCACCTGACATGGCCTTTTTCGGGCAAAAGGATTTTCAACAATTGGCCATCATCAAAAAAATGGTCGAAAAGCATGCATATCCTGTCGAAATTGTTGCTTGTCCAATCATACGCGAACCCGACGGGTTGGCAATGAGTTCCCGTAATATGAGGCTTTCTCCCATTGAACGGGAAAAGGCTGTGTTAATCTCAAAAACACTTTTTGCAGCTCAAAAACTGACAAGGCAACTTTCCGTCGAAGAATTGAAAAATTGGGTAAATGATCAGTTCAAAGATGATCCGGTTTACAAATTTGAGTATTTCAACATTGTTGACGACACCAATCTTTGGCCGATAAAAGAATGGAACGAAGAAAACCGGAAAATTGCGTGCATTGCAGTGTATGTCGGCCATGTAAGATTGATCGACAACGTGGAGATTAATTAAATTTTCCTATCCCGCTTACTCAATTAATTGTTCCAGATCCTTTGCATTTGAAGCTGAAATCTTAAGGGAAATTTTCTTGCCGGCTTCATACAGGATACAACTATGATTACGTCTTTCAATTTTATACAGAAATTTCATATTAATAATATTAAACCGGCTTATTCTGAAAAACATAGCAGGATTTAGCAGTTTATTTACCTGGTTCATGTTTGTTGTTACCGTGTCGTGCCTGTCGTGGGTCTGGTAAATGTCGCAATAATTTCCATCGGCTTCAAGATAGATAATATCTTCCTGGATTATCCTGATAAATCCAGTGCTGGTATTAAACTTAACAGGTTGACCAACTTGTAATTGATGCAGCAACTTTTCGAGTTTTGCATTCTTATCATGATCTGCACGGTTCAATAACTTTAATACTGTTTCACGAAGACCATCAGGATCTACCGGCTTTAGAAAATAATCCAGGGCAGCATGCTTTATCGCCGCAATTGCAAATTTGTCATATGCCGTAGTAAAGATTATGTGGGGAGCGTAATTTTCTGAATTGACTTGCTTTACTACGTCGAAACCGCTCATTTCAGGCATTTGGATGTCAAGGAAAAGAATGTCAGGTTTATTGAGTATTATTTTTAGAACAGCATCCTTTGGATCAGTAAAACAACCTATAATCTCAACCATTTTCATTTTATCGACAATACCCTGTAAATAATTGATAGCAGCCGGCTCGTCATCAACTAAAATGGCAGTTAGTTTATCTTTTCTCATGTTTCTTAATTTTAAAAGAAAAGTTTTTGGGTATTAAAACCTTTACTTCGGTTCCGGCAGAATTTTGCAGGTTATCGTAAAGGTCGGTGATTTCATGGGTGATTTTTGAAGAATTGTAATCGTTAAACAAATCGAAATAATTCTGCATTATTTGTAACCCCAGTCCTGTGGACCCTTTCGAAACTTCTTTGGCTTTTCTTCTGCCTATGCCATCGTCCCTTACAATAAATTCAAGATGCTTATTATTCGAAGATATCAATATCTCCAGTTTTCCTATTCCGGTTTTGTGCCTGATGCCGTGCTTTATCGAATTTTCTACATAAGTCTGCAGCAACATTTTAGGGATTATCATGTTGTGGCTTATTCCTTCATCAATTTCTATATTGTACTCAAACTTATTCGGGAATCTTGATTTTTCAAGTTCCAGGTAGTTTCTCAGGTAGTCGAGCTCTTCATTGATCGACCGGGTAATTTTATCCGACGATTCCAGTACATTCCTGATAAGTTTTGTAAAACGCATAAACACATCAAATGTCGAAGGACTATCCTGTTTTATCCGGTGAGCCATGGTATTAAAAACATTGAAGGTAAAATGTGGATCCATTTGGTTGCCAAAATTTTTTAACTGCAGATCGACAAGCTGCCGGCGGATTCGTTCATTCTTTTCTGATTGCACACGCTGTGTTTTCCTGATGCCTTCAATAAATAGCCAGATAGCCAAAAAGATACCGAGGTAAATTGCATATTCGAACGGGGCATATGGATTTTTTCCGTAACCACAAGTTAGGTAGTGTGTATCGTTATAGAAAAACAGATAGGGTGGATCTGCTCCATTTTGCTGGATTTGGAGTTTGCTATAGGAGAAACTCTTCGAATGGAAAAGAATAGGATGTGAGAAATCGTTTTGTGTAATTATCACTCCTCCACCAGGTCTAGCAAAAATATATTCTATGTTACCATCTTTGTTTAAATCTGTATTAAAAAGCATATCTCCAACAGGTTGCATCAGAGAGAAAGAGTCAACAAGTTCAAAGTTATAGTCGAAGATTTTTACATTTCCTGCATCACTATAAATATACATTTCCTGTTTTTCTCTATTTGCGAAAAAAAAACGTGAAATTTTTTCTGATTCGTGAAATTGCAATATGCTAATTATCTTTCCCATACTGTTGATCAACTTGAGTTCTGGGATATTTTTCTTTGAACCATTATGATCTGAAAAGGTTGCAATTAACGGTGTATCATTTCTTGTAATTTGAGAAGCCAAAATCTTACTATTAAATCCTGTGTTCTCGATAGGGGGAAATAGTATTTTTAGGTTGTGGTTATAGACTATTAGCCAAGCACTATAATCATGATAATCATAATCAAGACTATCCGATACTTGTCCGGTTGCTCGTGAAGTACATATAATTTCCAAATAGGAATCGCAATCTAGATCACTAATACAAATAGATTCGCTAATGGAGCTACCGATAGTATCGTTTTTTTTTATCAGGTCCTTTTTATGATTATAAACAAATAGATTTCTTGGAAATTTCGACCTGCCCGTATTAATAAAATAAATCAGGTCCCCAAATCCATCATTATCAATATCCATAAAGCTAACAAAAGGCAATTCTGGATCGGGTTCATCGTACTTATTGCTTAAGTCACAAATTTTTTTATTTCTGAATACCTCTGTATACGAACTATTTAGGGGATCAATGCAATGTAAATAAATCGCATCTTCGGTTCTTGTGAAAACAAATATCTCATCATTTCCATCATTGTTAATATCACCAAATCCCATCCTTCCAAGATCTAATAAATAACCATCGAAGTTCCATTGATCAATTTGACCTCCTGCTGAAAATACTATTACTGAATGCTTATTGTGAAAAAGATATGAATAAATCATTTCTGATTCACCATCGTGATTGAGATCATGTAAAAAGACAAGTTGGTTTTCACTTGTTTGCTTTAGTCTTCCTTGATTAACTGGCTTAATCTCATATGTTTTAAACATATCAGGCAAAAACATAACTACAACAACAGACAAAGGTATTGCCCATAACCAGGATTTTAGAAGTATCGTTTTTACATAGTGCATCCAAGTGAATTATGGTACATAATTACGAAAATATTTTCAAAAAAGATTTCACACATCGAAAGTTATGGTTCGTAATCCTAAAACTGGAATCGAGACAATCGAACTGTAAATGCTTGGAAAAGTGATGCATGTAAGTGTAATATTGTGTCATTATTTACTAAAAGCAGGAGGACAATATTATGAGAAAGTATGTTTTATTAATTAGTGTTTTTATTGGATGGTTGAGTTTTGTTAATGGTCAAAACAGTTGTAATCAGGGGAGTATTTTAATCGATGAAGATTTTTCGACCTCATCAAGTTGGACAGAGTATGATCCGGATGCGAAAATCACTATTAATCAAAAAATTGAGTTTAATGATTGGAAACGATATGATGAAGGATTCGTGCATCAATCGATACCCACAATAACCGATTTTGCATTGGATTATGATTTTAGTATTACAGCTGATGGTGGTAATGCAAAATCAATAGGCCCCTGTTTTGCAGATTACACAGGTAGTCTTAGTGATTCACTAATTGAGAATGGGATCTATCTTGTTTACTATGCAGGTCAAGGCTCAAAGATTTTTATTTATACTGTTGTAAATGGTAATGTTTTAAGCAATTACACCACAGGAGGAAATAGTATTCCTATATCATTAGGGCAGCCTTATTATGCCTCGTTTGCAAAATGCGATACCATACTGACCTTAGGATTATATTCAGACCAGGCAAGAACTATTCATATCTCTGGCAGCCCTGTAAGCATAAATGTAGATTTTCAGAATGCTGCTTTTACAGATTTCTATGCTGTAAATAGCTGGGTAAATGATCCTGTCGGCAACTGGGAATGGACTAGTGGTTGGGTTGATAATATTGTATTGAAATCTGATGTGGATCCTGTACCTCCCATCCCCTCTTCACCTAACTGGAATTATACCCTAACTGGATCAAACCACAGTATAGCTATTCAAAATACTATCCCTATAACAATTGACTCTGTCCAAATTTCATCAGGTGATTATATAGGTGTATTTTATGATTCTCTCGGATCATTAGCTTGTGGTGGTTATATCTGTTGGGGAGATACCACAACTTCACTTACTGCCTGGGGTGAGGATGTAGGAAACGATGGATTTGTTACAGGAGAAGATTTTTCCTGGAAATTATGGCGTGCGAGCGATGGACTTGAAATTATAGCTCAAGCCCAGTACCAAACGAACATGCCAAACGAAGGTAGTTTTGCCGTAAATGGGATGAGTGCCCTTGCATCATTAGAAGCAGTAACTTATGAAATACAAAATATAGTGTTACCTCAGGGATGGTGTTTCTTTTCTACCTACATAGATCCATTTGAAGATAACCTTGACAGTATTTTTGCCGGAATTATCGCAGAAGTATTAATAATAAAAGATGAGAACGGTTTAGCCTTGTGGCCCCAGTTTGGACTAAATATGATTGGGGACATCATTAATGGAGAAGGATATCAGGTAAAAATGAACAGTGTGCAAACTTTAGAAGTTGTAGGATTATCTCTGGTACCTGAAATTACACCAATTGAAATGCCACAAGGCTGGAGCTATTTTGGTTACGTAAGAAAATATCCTGCTGCACTTGAAAGTATGTTAAGCACTATTGACTCTGAAATAATAATAGTTAAAGACGCAATGGGTAATGCATATTGGCCTATGTTTAGTTTAAATATGATAGGAAACCTTGTGCCAGGCAACGGATACCAGGCAAAGATGAATAGTGTCCAAATATTATACTATCCAGCGAATAGTATAAACTTTTCAAAGGTTGAATTAGAGTATACTAAAATGGGATTCTACCAGTCAGGACATAACACCGGTTCTAACATGACACTTGGTATCCCTTTCTCCTCCTGGGAAACGTTACCCAACTTTGGCGATGAAGTAGGAATATTTACACAGTCGGGGCTTCTTGTTGGTTCAGGAGAATTTAAAGGTGATCACATGTCAATCAACATTTGGGGAAATGATGAGTTTACCCAATTAACTGATGGATTACTTGAAGGACAACCATTCAATTTACGGATATGGGATAACGAATCAAAAACAGAGTCAGTGTTGAAAATTGAATCATGGTTGGAGGGAGATAACACCTATGAAACAAATAAGATTGCCGTTGCAGGTAAACTTGCAACTTACAGCTTGCAGCTTACAACTTATCAGTTATTCCAAAACTCCCCCAACCCATTCTCGCAGCAAACCGAATTTAGCTTTTATCTGCCAGAGGCATGTGAGGTTAAATTTGACATTTTCAATCTGATTGGTGAAAAAGTTGCATCAGTTGCGTCGGATTATTTTGAGGCTGGTAAACATTCATTGACATTCAATACCGGATCATTGCCGGCAGGCACATACTTCTACCGGCTAAATACCACTTATTTCTCCCATACCCGCAAAATGACCATATTGAGATAATATGGTGATTGAAAGGAATGAATGTTTTATGCCCGGCAGTTTGTTTACTGCCGGGCATTATTTGATAATCATAAAGGTACTTTGGAACTTCAAACAACATCCCAAAGTCAAATTTCTAAATCATACAATCAAATCTCCGGAACTTGAAAAATCTTATTATTTTTAAGGATTAATTACCACATGCAATAAGAAATTGCTTTAATGTGCTCAGGTATTGACAAATTAAGATTGATCAAAATTTGACTTATGAAACAACATAAAAGTTTAGTATTCATCATTTGGCTCTGCGCTTTGATTTTATTGGGGGGCAGTTTTGCTATTGGACAGGGAACAGGTCTTCAGCCGGTTAAGATATGTGTAGTGGCCGATATTCATTATTTCCATTCTTCATTACTCATTCAGGATGGCCCGGCATTTCAGGAATATGTTAGCAACGACCGTAAACTCCTTGCCGAAAGCGCTGCAATAACCGAATCGTTGATCGATTCCCTGATTGCCGAGGAAGCCGATATTGTTATTGTAACAGGCGACATCACCAAAGATGGCGAATATGTTTGTCATCAGCAAATGGCCGCTTATTTTGCTGAGCTGGAACAGGCCGGAACCCAGGTCTATGTAACACCCGGCAACCATGATATAAACAATCCAAATGCTTTGGCATTTATTGGCGATACGGTTATGGAGGTTCCCGGTACTGATCCCAACCAATTCAAATATCTGTATAGCAATTATGGATACAACCAGGCTATAGCCTTGGATACGGCCTCACTAAGCTATGTCGCAGAACCGATTCCCGGTATTCAAATAATTTCCATGGATGCCTGCAGATATGATGAAAATTACCTGATTGGATTTCCGGAATCTTCAGGGGGATTTATGCCTCAGGTTCTACAATGGATAAAAGATCGTTTAATGGAGGCCAGGGCTCAAAATAAAATTGTAATAGGATTTATGCATCATAATATTCTTGAACATTTTGACGGGCAAAAAGATCTTTTTACCCAATATGTGATTGATGATTTTGATACGATATCCAATCAGTTTGCCGATTTGGGAATGAAAGTGGTTTTGACAGGTCATTTTCATGCCCAGGATATGATCATGAAAGTATCACCAGGAGGCAATCCAATTTATGATATTGAAACCGGTTCGCCGGTTACCTATCCATGTCCCTACCGGATTTTAGAACTGACCAGCGATACACTCCTTGAAATAACAGGAAAAAGGATTGTCAGTATAAATTATAATACCGATTCTTTAACTTTTCAGGAATATGCAAAGAATTTTCTTGAAGCCGGGCTGCCCCAAACAATAATGTATATTCTGAGTCAGCCACCTTACAGCATCGATTCTGCTTTTGTTACTATTATGACTCCCCCAACGGTTGAATCAATAGCCGCTCACCTTGAAGGAAATGAAGGAACGCCATCAATAGCAACCTTGCTTGCCATAAATATGCTAAAACTCCATCCCACATATGGGTATGCAGGATATGCCCTTGAAAGTATCTGGGATGATGCACTGCCCGACGACTGGACTGTGTCTATTGACCTAAGGGACACCATGAGCACAATTGGGATAACATCATCAATAAATCTTAGTTCATTCAAAGTGTTTCCAGTTCCGGCAAAGGATGAACTTACTATCACAATTCATGAAAACATTCCGGGCAGAACAACCGTGCAACTATTCGACCTGTATGGAAAACAGGTTAAAAACAGTGAGGTTGAAGAAATGCAGATGGTAAATTTTGATGTTTCCGATTTAATCCCTGGGAGTTATGTATTGAGAATCAGGATATCGGATATTGTCATGTCGCGAATTATTATTGTTGTTCCTTATTGAAATTCGATTGATTAATTAACCAAATACAACAGGAGATAATGCCCTCATTAAAGGTATTTAAGCCACCGGTGTTTTGTAAAATTATCAGAATTTCAACACTTATGTAGATTTTTATAAGTAGCTTTGTTCACAACTATTAACCTTAATCAATACAAACAGTGCAGTACCATTGGGACGATAAAGTAATTCTGATTGTTGAAGATTCCGAAACAGTAAACATGTATTTTGAAGCAGCCTTGCGAAAAACCGGTGCTCAGCTCCTTTGGGCAAAAAACGGGCAGGAAGCAATCGATATTTGTACCAACAACGAACAGGTTGACCTGATATTAATGGATCTTCAGTTGCCCGGTGTCGATGGATATATTGCAACAAAGGAGATAAGAAAAACCCGGAAAGACCTGCCAATAATTGCCCAAACAGCACATATTCTTGAAAATGCCAGGGAGGCAAGCTTTAATGCAGGTTGCAACGATTTTATTACAAAACCCATCCGCCTTTCTGTTTTACTTTCGATAATCGATAAACATATTTAGTATTTTCTTTAAACTCCAAAAAACAAGCATCAAATTTCAAAACATCAAAATCAAAAAGCTTTGATTCATCAGTCAAAAGTTTTTTCTTTGCATGCTCATTTTTAAATATTTAATCAGCACTAAATCGAAAAGCAATTTACAGGATTATGCTTAACAAAATAGACGAAATATTACAAGAGGTCGAATCGTTTTCATCAACAAATGCTGAAGAAATTGATCAGTTCAGAATAAGGTTATTGTCAAAAAAAGGAGCAATAACCCAGCTTTTTTCAGAATTTAAATCGGTGCCCACCGAACAAAAAAAAGAATTCGGACAACGCCTGAATATTCTGAAAACCAAAGCCATGGAGAGAGTTGTAGAATTAAGTAATGCCATTGCAACACAAGGGCGTGAATATTCCGGCTTCGACCTTAGCCTACCTGGCAATCCGTTACCAGCGGGTTCACGACATCCGGTTTCAATAATAAAAAATGAAATTATCGAAATTTTTGCCAGGCTGGGATTTACCATTGCCGAAGGCCCTGAAATCGAAGATGACTGGCATAACTTTACTGCATTAAACTTCCCGGAGGAACATCCGGCCAGGGATATGCAGGATACCTTTTTTATTGAAAAGAATCCTGATGTTTTGCTCCGTACACACACTTCATCAGTACAGGTTCGTGAAATGAAAAATTCGAATCCACCCATTCGTAAAATTTTCCCGGGCAGGGTATTCCGGAACGAAGCTATTTCTGCACGGGCCCATTGCATTTTCCACCAGGTCGAAGGATTGTATATTGATGAAAATGTGTCGTTTGCCGATTTAAAACAAACCCTTCTTTATTTTGCACAAGAGATGTTTGGTGCTGAGACACAAATTCGCCTGAGGCCATCATTTTTCCCATTTACCGAACCTTCGGCGGAAGTTGATGTATCGTGTAATCTTTGCGGTGGAAAAGGATGCAATGTGTGTAAATATACAGGATGGCTCGAAATCTTAGGATGTGGAATGGTCGATCCAAACGTGTTGGAAAACTGTGGTATCGATTCTGGGAAATATACCGGATTTGCTTTCGGAATGGGTATAGAACGAATTGCCATGTTGAAATACGGAGTAAATGACCTACGCCTTTATTTCGAAAACGATGTCCGTTTTTTAAGACAATTTATTGCAGCATATTAATAAATCACAAACCAAACAAAGAAATTACGATGAAGAAAATACACATGGTCGACCTTAACAGTCAGTACCAGAAAATAAAGCCTGAAATTGATACCGCCATACAACAAGTTATTGATTCCGCGGCATTTATAAATGGCCCGGTAGTTAAAGAATTTGCTTCAAATCTCGAAAGCTACCTGAATGTTAAACATGTTATCCCTTGTGCTAATGGCACAGATGCATTGCAGGTAGCAATGATGGGACTTGGACTAAAGCCTGGCGACGAGGTTATTACAACCTCGTTTACCTTTATTGCAACAGTTGAAGTTATTGGACTTCTGGGGCTAACACCGGTATTAGTTGATGTCGACAAAGAAACTTTTAATATCGATCCTGATGCTATTGAAAAAGCCATCACGAGTAAAACAAAAGCCATTGTTCCCGTGCACCTGTTCGGGCAATGTGTCGACATGGATCGAATAATGAAGATCGCCCACGACCATAACCTTTTTGTAATCGAGGATACCTGTCAGGCCATTGGTTCCGATTTTTATTCTGAAGAGGGAACTACAATGAAGGCCGGAACGATTGGACATGTAGGATGTACATCGTTTTTTCCGTCGAAAAATTTAGGATGCTACGGCGATGGTGGTGCCTTATTTACTAATGATGATAACCTAGCAGAAGCATACAGGTCAATCGTTAATCATGGTATGAAAGTCAGGTACTATCACGACAGGGTGGGTGTTAATTCGCGCCTCGACAGTATTCAGGCAGCAGTTTTAAACACTAAGTTAGCATATCTTGATGATTATTCGAAGACACGAAAAAAAGCTGCCGATTACTATGATCAGGCATTTTCAAACTGCCCAAGGCTTAAAACACCCGTCAGGTTCGAAAAATCATCACATGTATTTCATCAATATACTTTACAACTTATCGATGTTGATCGTAAGGCGTTGCAGGAACATTTAAACAGTAAAGGTATCCCAGCCATGATCTATTATCCGGTTCCATTGCACCTGCAAAAAGCATATCAGGACCCACGCTATACCGAAGGTGATTTTCCGGTTACCGAAGACCTGAGTAGCGCAGTACTTTCATTGCCAATGCATACCGAACTGGATGAAGAACAGTTAAAATACATTACAAGTTCGGTGTTAGAATTTTTAAAGATTAAATAGATATTGAAAAGTTGCCTCAAATCTAATCGTAATACAATTACTCACTTTCAAAAACCCAGGTATTAATTATGAACAAAATTAATCAGGATTCAGATTACTTTGCCCACGAAACTGCAGTTATTGATGATGATTGCGAAATTGGGACCGGAACAAAAATTTGGCACTTTTCTCATATCATGTCAAATTGCAAATTGGGCAAAAAGTGCAACATTGGACAGAATGTGGTTGTATCGCCCGATGTGGTTTTAGGAGATAATTGCAAGGTGCAAAATAATGTTTCAATCTACACAGGCGTAATCTGTGAAGAAGATGTGTTTCTCGGTCCATCAATGGTTTTCACTAACATAACTAATCCCCGGAGTTCCGTGATCCGCCGGGGTCAATATGAACGTACACTTGTGAAAAAAGGAGCTTCAATCGGAGCCAATGCTACCATTGTTTGTGGTCACAATATTGGTGAGTTTGCCTTTATTGGAGCTGGTGCTGTTGTTACAAAGGAAGTGCAGGCCTATGCACTGGTTGTTGGTAATCCTGCAAAACAAATCGGCTGGATGAGCGAATTCGGTCACCGGCTAAATTTCAACGAAGAAGGAATTGCTATCTGCCCGGAGAGTAAAGAGTCATACAAACTTAATGAAGGTGGGGTAAAGAAAATCGTATAGGCGAATTGTTAATCATTCAGTTTAGAATCCTGAAAACGGCTTTCCCTCAATTTTTGATATCTCTTGCAGAAGATTTCCGGCAAGCCTGCTTGCACCAATCCTAAATAATTTTTTATCAAGCCATTCGTTTCCTAAAATTTTTTTCACAAGCGAATAGTAGATAATTGCATCATCAGTTGTTGAAATGCCTCCCGCAGGCTTTATTCCTATTTCTTTAGAATTATTACAATGAAACTCATTTATCGCCAAACACATAATTTCTACTGCTTCGGGGGTCGCAGCAGGGCTAAACTTTCCTGTTGATGTTTTAATAAAATCGGCACCGGCCTCCATAGCCAACAAACTGGCAGTATAAATCTGTTCATGTAATAATGCTCCGGTCTCAAGAATAACCTTTAGGTGTGCGTCCCCGATTGATTTTTTTATCGAAACAATTTCCTCAAATACTTCCTGATATTTATTTTCGATAAACTTTCCGACTGACATGACTATGTCGATTTCGGTGGCTCCCAAACCGACTGCTATTTCGGCCTCCTTGATCTTCAGCTCTATAGGTGTTTGTGATGCGGGAAATCCTCCGGCCACCGAGGCAATCTGTACACCGGAAATACTCAGGGCCTTTCTGACAGTTGCTACCAATGCCGGATAAACACAAATTGCAGCAACATTTTGCATTCCCGGGTAATTATTTTCCAGGTTATTGACTTTCTGACATAATCTCTCTACTTTTTCAACTGTATCGGTTACATCAAGCGTAGTAAGGTCGATTAATCCGAAAATAGTTTTAAGTGTTTCTGCTGAATAATCGCAAGCCTGATCCTGCATCGACTGCTTATTCATCTGGTTTTCAGTGTAGATATCCTTTAATTCAGGATAGTTTAAAATTCTTTTCGCAATGCTTTCCATAATTCAGTAATATTGCACCAAAAATAATCAAAACAAGATAATTCTGAATTCAACAAAAAATCAAGTGTTTATATGAATCGGTAGCTGCAACTTGTACGAATTTAATGCAGGATATCGTTTCAATCTGACAGGATGGAAATTAAAACAGGCATAACAAAATTTTTTTACAGGATACTGGTCTACCATGTGTATTACAGGCGAAGTGGATTGTATAAGTTCTTGCTCAGAAATTTATTAAAGATTTCCGTAGTATTCGGAATTTTCATTTTGGCAGCATACCTGGTCGAAAGTTACATAATTGATCTCGACGCCCTTGGGCCTAAAGTTTTTTCAAGGTTTTCTACGCCTGTGGTACTTCTTGTTCTTTATATTGCAGAAGTCTTGTTAGGTTTACTTCCTCCCGAAGTATTTATTTTATGGGCCCAACCATTCGATAATAGTATTTGGTTGCTTGGAGCACTTGCGATCGATTCGTACTTAGCTGGTGCTACTGCCTATGGAATTGGTTTGTTGTTGAGGCGTATACCAAAAATAAACCGATATCTTAACAGAAAATTTGCTATCCATCTTTCAAGAATAAAAAAATGGGGTGGTATAATTATAATAATTGCTGCTTTACTCCCTTTGCCCTGGGGTGTAATTTGTCTGCTTTCCGGAATGTTAAAATACCCTTTTAAAACATTTCTGATTTTTGCCCTTGCCCGTTTGATGCGATTTCATATATATGCCCTTGCAATCTATAATGTAATTTAATGCCGCACCGATGCATTGTCAATCATCAGACAAAAATGGAAGAGAGACTTAATCACAATCGGTGATAGCAATTATTGTCATGATAATTGGGATTAATAAAATCCAACAATTTCGGGCTTTTCCATAATGAAATCATCGATTTTAAAACCTGTAGGACTATTAATGTTTATTATATAATTGCTTCCTCCTGGTGGAATTACGGGGTAATATGCCAACCTGAATTGTATTCTTCGAAAAAATAAGTTGTGGTTATTTATCCGAAGGCCAACACCAATTCCCATATAAAAATCGGCTTGTTCAAACATTGGATCTTCCCATCCAATCAGGCCAAAATCAGAAAAAGCAGTAAATGCATAATGAAAATCAGCGAAGTTTTTCATCGAGAAGAGAACACTTTCGTGCTTAAACACCAAGCGTTGTAATCCATCGGTATACCCGGTAATTCCATTGATACCGTTTAAACCATTTAGGTTGATTTGCTCATTTTGCCAGCGATTGATTCCAGTCGTATAATTAAACCTGAAAAATGGCCTGTACCGGAACAACCCGAATGAATGGCCTTCTCCAAATCCATTTAATGTAAATGAGACAACACCCTGATCACTTGACCGGTGGCTGAAAAAGCTTCCCAATTCGAATTTCGTTGAATAATAACCAAATCGAAAATAATTACCGGTATGAAAACCGAAAGCAGCATATTGGCGATTTTTGAATTCCCGTTTTTCGATTCCGGTAAGAATTTCAATTTTAAATCCTGTGGGAACATCTTCAGAAATACCAAAATAATTAATTAACCTGGCTTTATAATACTCTCGTTTTGCAAATGCAATGCTGGTTAGATATAGTTGATTATTGTGGTAGGTTAAATTAACTCCTTCCGACACTATTGGTCTGTCTATAAATCGTTGGTTTCTAAACCTGAGCGACCACAGCAATTCAATATTATCAGGACATTTTTTATTTTTAGGAATTACACAAACACGTCGTCCGGCCCAGATATCCTGATAGTTATAACTTACAGCTACGTTTTCAGTTTCAGGAATTACAATAAAAGTTTGCTTATGCTGAACTAAAAGCCCTCCTCCATACTTTAATTTCCTTGACTGTAAGCGCCTGTCGAAACCAATAAAATAGTCTTTATATCCAAAAGCACCTGTGTACCCTGCCGCACCTGAAATAAAGCTTCCTGCTATGTTTTCAAGTTTATAGTATCCATTATAACCTAAGTTGTTGTTGCGAACAAGGATTTCGTGTTTTATCATTTGCCCGGTTCCCATTACATTTCTGTCGTATAATCTAATTGAGTTGGAATCGTTACTAAAATGACTTACTCCGGCAACCAGCGACCAATTATCTTTTGAGATTATAATAATGGTTACATCGTCATTTCCCCTGTCGGCTACCATAATTTTTGCATCACGGATAAAATCCAGGCTACGTAACAAGCGTTCGGTATCTGCCAGGTTCACAGGCACCAGAGCATCGCCTTTTTTAAACAGTAAATTATTTCTGATAACATAATCGCGCGTATCGATTTGAACTTTGTTGCCCAGTTTGGCCAAAAATGTTCCGGGTTCTCTTATGAAATCATCGATGGTTGGTCCAAAAGGCTCCAGTTTGAATATCAGAATATTTTTAATCGTTTTCCCATGATGTTCAAGAAAGGGATCGATACTTCTTGATTTGTCGGTTGTTAAGGTATCAGGATTAAGACCGGGATTAACAAATATCAGATTATAGAGTTCTTTTGTAAATCCGGTTTTGTGTGCTTTTTTCTTTAATCTGTTCTGAAAATCGATATAGTTTTCTTCCCAGTTCCTGTAGTTTTTTTGTAGCGTATCGATAAATTCTTCAGTATATTCCTGAATGTATAAGGAATCTTTTCGTTGCGATAATAAATCAGAAGCAATAAATTGCCCCATCATTATCAATAAAGCATATAAAAGAAATTGTCTCATACCCTGTTTCAAAGTTGAGCAAAAGTAAAAATCATTTTATCATAACTCAAAAATGTTCAGGCCCGACATGAATTCTTTAGTCTTTTACACTGATATCAGGCAAAGAGTTAATAAATTGATATTAACCGTATAATAAATTGTAGTCCAAAACAGTTTATCTTCAGCAATTCGTAGGAAGAAATATTACACTTCTATTCTGATTGCTGTATTAAGTTGCTTTAAAAAAGAAATGTACTTTTGTTGAATAGATTGATATGTTTCAGGGATAGGCTAAACGAATCAGGATTAGTACAATGGGTATAGGTCCTGCCTACGAAAACGAAAGAGTAAAAACACATGATGACACGAAAGATTTTTTTCCCGGTTTTAATTATTATAGTATTTCAACTGAATGGATTTTCACAAACATCTACTGGCGAATGGAGTGAGCATTTGCCCTATTTATCAGCTAATTCGATAGCTGAGGTAGGCGACACAATTTATTGCTCTACAAAATACAGCTTATTTTACTATCGGATTTCTTCGGGCGAAATGGGGAAATTATCGAAAGTTAACGGATTGTCCGATGTTGGGATATCAGTAATCAAATTTAACAAGGAGGCCGGTGTGTTGCTTATTGCTTACAATAATGCCAATATAGATATTGTAAAAGGAAATACTATTTATAACCTGCCCGATATTAAGGATAAAATAATGACCGGCACAAAAACCATCAACAGTATCCTGTTTGTCAATAAGTTCGCTTATTTATCGTGTGGATTCGGAATAGTTGTTATCGATCTTGATAAAAGAGAAGTTAAAGAAACATGGTATATCGCAGAAGGAGGACATCGGATTAATGTTTATGAGTTGGCTTTTGACGGACACTCACTATTTGCTGCTACAGAGGGGGGAATTTATCAGGCCGATATCAATAACAGCTTTCTTGCGAATTATTCGAACTGGCACAAATTTGAAAACCTTCCGGTCGACGACCTTAAATTCAATACTATTACAGCCTACTCAGGTAAAATATATGCAAACTTTAAAAACGAAAGCGAAGAAGGAACCGATTCAATATATGTGTACGATCATACCAACTGGTCGGTTTACGAAAACTCAGTTGAGTCGGAATACATACGACTTGCGGCCAACTACGGCTTGCTGGTAGTTATATCGAAAACAAAAGTTAATGTGTTCGATGTTTCAGGAAATCTCACAAATGATATTCATGTTTATGATGGACATATTCCACGGCCAAACGATGCAGTACTTGATCGAAATCTTGAGATATGGATCGCTGACGATTTATATGGACTGATACGAAATACATTCGATTGGCATCACCGCTTTATTCATCCTAACGGGCCTTATCATAGTTATGTTTTTGATATTGAAATTAAGAACAATCATGTTTGGGTTGCCAGCGGGGGAAGAGATGCCTCGTGGGGGAACCTATACCGTAAAACCGGCGTGTACACCTATCAGGACAATGAATGGATATCCTATTATAACGACAATACTCAGGAGATTCATGGCGGAATATGGGACATCACCGAAATTGCCATCGATCCGCAGAATTCAAACCATGTGTTTGCCGGATCGTGGGGTGGTGGTGGCATACTCGAATTTGAGAACAATAAGATTATTGAAATACATAACGATTCTAACAGCTCCTTGCAATCAATAATTCCCGGTCCGTATTGCAAAATCGGGGGAATGGACTTCGATCGGAATAACAACCTATGGGTAAGTAACTCTGATGTGCCTGAACCAGTTTCTGTTCGCCGTTATGATGGAAAATGGTTTAGTTTTCCCTATGCCAACAGCATCAATGTAAATGATATTGGTGATATTATTACTACTCAATCAGGGGCAAAATGGTTGATTTTACCGCGCGGGAATGGCTTATTTATATTCGACGAAAGAGGGACTTATGAAGATCATACCGATGACCTGAAAGTTAAAATCTCAGTACGCGACGAAGACGGTGAGATAATTAATGATATCTATTCCATTGCTGAAGATAAGGATGGTGCAATCTGGGTTGGAACAAATCTGGGTGTGTTGGTATATTATAGCAGTTATAGTGTTTTGCAGGATCCATCAACGAATGCACAACGGATCGTGATTGAAATTGATGGCACACCACAACATCTTCTCGGAACCGAAACAGTAACAGCTATCACTATCGATGGTGCAAATCGTAAATGGTTTGGGACTTTAAGCGGAGGTGTCTTTTTGATGTCGGAAGATGCAACTGAACAAATTCTAAACTTTAATACCGATAACAGCCCGCTCTTGTCAAATAGTGTCAAATCAATAGCAATTGATGAGGAATCGGGCGATGTATATTTTGGTACCGATAATGGAATTGTCTCATATCGTGGCACAGCAACCAAAGGGAAACCTGATTTTGCAGACCTACATGTTTATCCCAATCCTGTCAGGCCAGGATTCGAGGGCAATATCATAATTAAGGGAACCACAGCTGAAGCAATTGTGAAGATTACAGATATCAGCGGTAACCTGGTTTATGAAACAGAATCGCTTGGGGGGCAAGCACTATGGGATGGTAAAGATTTAGCAGGTCAAAAAGTAAGCACCGGTGTATATCTTGTTTTTTGCTCAAACCCTGATGGTTCGGAAAGTAATGTAACAAAACTTCTTTTTATAAAATAATTGAGATTGAGTAAAGATTTTGATTAACTGAAAACACCCAGCAAAATTTTTACTGTTCACGATACAGCTCAAATGCAACTATTTTGATTTAGAAGACTAACACTGTTCAATCTATTCAACCAATGTATTGGTAGCTGTATCAGGAAAAATTAAATTAGGTTTGAATGTTTTGGCTTCTTCAAAGTCCATCGATGCATAGGAAATAATAATTATTACATCGCCTAATTCGGCTTTTCGTGCAGCAGGACCATTCATGCAAATCATTCCGCTTCCACGCTGACCTTTAATAACATAAGTATCGAGGCGTTCGCCATTGTTAATGTTAACCACCTGAACTTTTTCGTTCTCGATTATATTGGCAGCATCCATTAGGTCTTCGTCGATGGTTATACTGCCAACATACTGAAGGTTAGCATCAGTAACACTAACCTTGTGTATTTTCGATTTTACAACTTCTATCATCATGATGGTGCAAAGTTACAAATTTTGATTATTGCAAAGCAAACATAAAATTGAATAGGTGAATGTGTATTTAATGATGTAATAATTAAACATAATCTGAAATGTTTCACAAATTATTGTCATTCAAGTTTAAGCGTATACTTAAGTTTCTGATTTGGAGAAATTAATTGTATTGATTCGGGGTATTCAGTATAGTTGGAAAAATTGAAACTTGAAGGTGTATCTATGGGCATGTAGCTGCTCCCATCATCTTCGCTAAAAACAAATTGAAAATTATCTCCAATATCAGCAACTTCGATAGGTGAGCTGTTAAACGACCAAATAGCCGGTAAGTTAAATTCTTCTATATTATTAATATTGTCCGATTTATAAATCATAACGAAAGCTGGTGTTTCAATCTGGAAAAAAACATCTGGGCCATCGGCAGGATCCCATGGAGAATTAAAAATATCGGTAAAAGGCAGGGAGTCTAAATGTAATTCCTTAAGAAAAAGTTTAGTAGGAAGTTCAGGAATAATAATGGTTTTAGCTTTTGATTTTAAGGTGTCGTTGTTAAATGCAGTTAATCGTACTACAAAACTTCCACTGTAACTAAAAATATGCGAAGGATCTTTGGCTGTTGATGTAGTTCCGTCGCCAAAGTCCCATGAATATGATGAAGCCAGCAAGGATTCGTTTGTAAACTTTACTTCAACGGGAGGATAATTGCCTATTAATACATATGAAAAGTTTGGGATTGGAAATACAGCCGTTGTATCATTGTTATTATTAACCGGGTTGGTGCTTTCATCTTTTGTACACGAGGCCAGCACAAGTACAAATAATAGGAAGGGAATTATGTTTTTCATATAATTTGGATTTAGTTTGATGTTAAGCAATGGAGAGGATGTTGTCTGTTGTTTTTATCTGCTTTAATTACTGAAATTTGCAATTACAGTTTGAGCTCCTTTAACTTTATCGTTAAGTTGAACATTAATTTTGGTGCCAACCGGAAGAAATAAATCGACCCTACTGCCAAATTTTATAAAACCCAGTTGATTGCACTGATCAACTGTTTCTCCTTGTTCGGGATATGTTACGATACGGCGGGCAACAAAACCGGCAATCTGACGAACTAATATTTTCTGATTATTGGCTGTTTCGATAACAAAGCTTGTCCTTTCGTTTAGTATCGATGATTTTGGTAGCCTGGCAACCAGAAATTTTCCCGGATGATATTTAAAATATTTTATCGTACCCGAAACAGGTATCCAATTGATATGTACATTATTAGCCGACATAAAAATTGATATCTGCAATCGTTTATCGTTGAAATATTCATTTTCGGTTGTTTCTTCAATAACAACAACTTTTCCATCGGCAGGCGAAATTATTTTATCCTGTCCAAAAGTTTTTTCAATTGCAGGAAAACGGAAAAACCGGATAATAAAACCAACAAATAGAACTGAAACAACAAGCAGAAGGGATTTAAAAATCAGTAATCCTGAAACAATATAAAAGAAGCATGCATTCACAATTGCTGCAAAAAGCAACACAATTATAATTGTAACATAGCCTTCCTTGTGGATTTTCATTTTCGTATTAAAAAAATTTGCGCAAAGGAAACTAAATTATGCTAATAAATCAATTTTAGATAAGCATATACCAGGGGCGATGAAAATAAAACGGCATCGAACCGGTCAAGAATACCACCATGTCCTGGTAAAATGTTACCTGAGTCCTTTATTCCAAATGTGCGTTTTAACATTGATTCGACTAAATCGCCATAGGTGCCGGCAACAATTACTATTAATGCAATTGCAAACCAGTCTGTTAGACTAAGAATTGTAAAGTAAACCGATATTAGCCAGGCAGATAATATGGTAATTATTGTTCCACCAATGAGCCCTTCCCATGATTTCTTTGGCGATATTCTTTCGAATAATCGATGCTTGCCAAATGATACACCAAAAATATATGCACTCGAATCATAAATCCAAATAAGGATAAACATTCCAAGTAAAATATATGGATTATAAACCGCATTGTTGAAATGTGGAAATACCAATCCTGTTAGAATTGCAAAAGGAAGAACTATATAGCCGGTGCCAAGCAGGGTAAAGGCTATATTCGACAGGGGATGTTTTTGTTTTCGGTAAAGTTCAGCAACTAACACTAAAAGTGAAAGTGGAAACAAAATCATTAGGAACTTATTAGCTAAAATTCCACTTAAAACAAGATACACAATTACGAAAACTGCCAGACCTAAAATACTTCCGATAATTTTTTGAGGTTTGTATTCACCTTGCGATATCATGGTATAAAATTCATGATTTGCTGCAACTGAAATCAAAAGAAATAATGCGCCAAAAAACCACTGATTCAGTAAAATACATCCTACGAGTACACTAACAAATATTAATCCGGTGATGCTTCGTGTGATAAATGTTCCCAAGTTGTACGTTTTTAGTTAAGATGATCAATAAAAAGGACCAGTTCTTTAGGCCCGTGTGCTCCCATAACCAGTGTTTTTTCAATATCTGCCGTACGGCTCGGACCTGTAATGGTTGAAATAAACGATGGTAAATTTTTCCCGTATTTCTGAGTAATTGAACTGAGGGCATCGCAAATTTCCGGGACAAGTTGCGATTTTTTTGCGAATACAATATGGCAAGGAGGATATACATTCATCGATCTTCCTGATGCTTGTGATGAGCTAACCATTATACTTCCGGTAGATGAAATCAGGTACTCGCAACTTGTTACCCCTGCATCCATGTTTAAAAAATCCTTCTTTTCAGAAGAAAAATTTACTGCTATTAACATGAGAACAGATTGAAGTTCAGGATCGATACAATGGATGGACTTTAACCGGGACCTTGCCAAAAAATCACGAAAGAGTTTTGTCAATTCGTCGAGGTCATTATATAGATATGCCTTTCCAAGATTTTCTTCAAATTCCATCAAAAAATTATCAAGCAGATTTCCTTTAACAGGTATCTGAACTGGCTTTGAAAATCCTGGATCTTCAATGCTTTTTTTCGGCCTGTTTGCAATTACTGTTTTTATTCTGCTAAGAATTTTTTCTCTTGAATCCATGATTTAGTTTATACTCTTACGCATCAGTTTACTGCCGATTAATTGCCTGGTTTTCAGAATTAAATTATTCACTCTCGTCCAGGGCAGCATCATTTCCTGAAATGTTTTCCGAAACAGGTTGCGAATCGGGCTTTTCAGTGCTTTCCTTTTTCGATTTTTTATTGAGTTCTTCTATTTCTTCCATTCTCGATTTCCCAAAGTTGCGTTTTCCAAAGACATTTTCAAGGTCTTCAGTAAAAATTACTTCCTTTTCGAGCAATAATTCGGCAAGTTTGGTTAATCCTTCCTTATTGTTGTTTAGTAGATCAATTGCCCTTTTGTATTGATCTTCAATAATAATGTTGGCCTCTTCGTCGATGGACTGGGCAGTTTGTTCACTATATGGTTTGTTAAAGGAGTATTCCGATTGCCCGGTTGAATCGTAGAAGCTCCGGTTGCCAATCTTTTCGCTCATTCCGAAATATGATACCATCGCATATGCTTGTTTGGTAACTTTTTCAAGATCGTTTAATGCCCCGGTGGAGATTTTTCCAAAATTAATTTCCTCCGATGCACGACCACCTAATGCTGAACATATTTCATCAAGAATTTGGTCGGTGGTGGTTATTTGGCGTTCTTCTGGCAGGTACCAGGCAGCGCCCAAAGCCTTACCACGAGGAACGATAGTAACTTTTACAAGTGGATTAGCATGTTCGAGTAACCAACTTATTGTGGCATGGCCGGCTTCGTGATAAGCTATGGTTTTCTTCTCCTGCATTGTAATAATCTTGTTCTTCTTTTCCAGGCCGCCAATAATTCTGTCCACTGCGTCGAGGAAGTCTTGTTTCTCAACTACTTCTTTTTCTTTTCGTGCAGCAATCAAGGCCGATTCGTTACAAACATTTGCAATATCGGCTCCTGAAAAGCCGGGGGTTTGTTTGGCAAAGAATTCAGGATCAAGATTTTCTTTATCGTATTTTATCGGTTCGAGATGCACTTTAAAAATATCGGCTCTTTCGTGTAAATCGGGTAACTCAACATGAATTTGCCTGTCGAATCTTCCAGCCCTGAGTAGAGCCCGGTCGAGTATATCGGCTCGGTTTGTTGCCGCAAGGATGATGACTCCTACATTGGTGCCAAATCCATCCATTTCGGTAAGCAATTGATTCAGTGTGTTTTCTCGTTCGTCGTTGGCTCCCATGTTGGGATTTCGTCCACGAGCACGGCCAATGGCATCAATTTCATCAATAAAAATAATACAGGGAGCTTTTTCTTTCGCCTGTTTGAATAAATCGCGAACGCGCGATGCTCCAACCCCAACAAACATTTCAACAAAATCGGAACCCGACATCGAGAAAAATGGCACATGGGCTTCGCCAGCAACTGCTTTTGCCAGCAAGGTTTTTCCTGTGCCCGGAGGTCCGACAAGCAGTGCGCCCTTGGGAATTTTTCCTCCTAAATCAGTATATTTCTTTGGATTCTTAAGAAAGTCAACAATTTCTTTTACCTCTGTTTTTGCCTCTTCGAGACCGGCGACAGCAGAAAAATCTATCTTAACGGTTGATTCTTTATCAAATAACTGGGCTTTGCTTTTACCAACGTTGAATATTCCGCCAGGTCCCCCTCCTGATCCTCCGCTCATTCTTCGGAAAAGGAATAACCAAATGGCAACCAAAATAATAATTGGAAGTAGCCATCCAAGGGTTTCAGAAATATAATCTTTGCGTTCTTCGGCACCTGGATATATCTTTTTTTCTTCGGGCAATCCTTTCTGTAATTCTTCGAGTCTTCGTTCAAACGATTCAACTGATACCACAGTCATTATGTAATGCGGACCAGCTTGGCCGATAGATGTGGTTCCGTCGTAAAGTTCTTCGTACCTGCCCGATTGCAATCGATCGCTTTTAATGTAAATCTCAGCTTTTTTCCCGTTAACAATTATTATTTTTTCAACATCGTTATTTTGGAGCATAACGTTTTTCAGTTGTCCCCAATTTGTTTCTTTCGGATTGTTCCCGAAATTTAAAAACTGAAGCATGAAAATAAGCAGTGCAATCAATCCATAGATCCAGTATATGTTGAATTGAGGTTTACCCGATTTGTTCCCTTTTCCCTGGTTTCCGAAAAGTCCCGGGTTTTTGTTTGGCCTGTTATTGTTATTAGAGTTATCTTTCGTTTCTTCTGTCATCTTATTACTTACTTAATCAAAATCATTCTCATTTTTTTGCTGACCTTCATCGAAATATTTGGTAATACTTGCATCGGCCCATAATCCTTCAAGATTGTAAAATGTTCTTGCTTCATGCTGAAAAACATGTACTACAACATTGGCATAATCGATTAATATCCATTGTGCATTTTCAAATCCTTCTTTGTGCCAGACATTAAGATTATAGGTTTCTTTAACTTTTTCAATTACTGATTCGGCCAAAGCCTGAACCTGAGGTTTGGAATCACCGTGGCATATAATAAAGTATTCACATATGGGATCCTGAAGTTTTGCAAGTTCAATGCTAAAAACATCAATACCTTTTTTTGCGTGTAAGGCATCAACAATGGTTTGTACTAAATGTTTTGTTTCTTCTGTTATTTTATTCATTTTAACCTATTTGACGGCAAAGGTAATTCATTTTATACTGATTAGTTATATATTCCACCGTTTTCACGACATTTTATCAGAGTTGTTACATCGATTCAAAAATTCATATATCATGCCACCAGGATAGATCAGCCAAAACGACATAAATTTCGTATTATTGCATATGGAAAAGGCACGCGGGAAAAGCAAAAATTCAATGAAAAGCAGACTAATAGGCAGTTCGATTATCACCCTTGATTCAATAAATTCTACAAACACTTATGCCAACCAATTAAGCATTGAGAAAAAATTAGTGTCTGGTACAGTAATTATTGCACATAATCAAACTGCAGGTAAGGGAATGCATGGAAATAAATGGGAGAGTCAGGAAGGTAAAAACCTTACTTTCAGCATTCTTTTGTTTCCTGAAGATTTAAGGGCCGATCATCAGTTCATGTTATCGAAAGTAATTTCGTTGGGAATTATTGATTACCTGAAACCTTACGGATCAGGTTTTTCCATAAAATGGCCAAACGATATTTATTTCATCGATCGAAAAATTGCAGGGATATTAATTGAAAATTCAGTTCAGGGAAGCTATTTATCTGAGTCGATTATTGGAATTGGTTTAAATATTAACCAGCAGTACTTTAGTAAGGAAACCAATAATCCGGTTTCACTTTCAACAATTGCACACAAACAGTTTAATATCGAGGATGAATTGGAAAAATTACTGGAATCGCTTAATAAAACGTATGAAAATCTGAACCAGAAGAAGTACCTTGAGATTAATGACCATTATTTAAACAATTTATATCGTTTTAATCAGGTTGAAAATTTTACATCAGAGGGAGAGATTTTTAAAGGAAAAATAGCCGGAGTTACTGCTTTCGGCCAGTTGCAAGTCGAATTATCTGACGGTACAATAAAG
Source organism: uncultured Bacteroidales bacterium (assembly GCA_964388245.1). Lineage (GTDB taxonomy): Bacteria > Bacteroidota > Bacteroidia > Bacteroidales > M50B96 > JAIOYV01. The sequence continues at coordinate 2,906 of CAYLZH010000005.1, read as the reverse complement.
GCATTCGGCTTCAAGGAAATTGAATATATGTTATAACAGGTTGCAATTATCCTGGTTTTTGATTATTTTGTGGGTGTAAGTTCCACAGAATCAGGAGTAAAGATTATATCATTATAAATTGATTATTTGGGAAATATTTAGATAGATTAATTACAACCTTATTTCATATATTTCGTAACCCTGCATTACAATTATAGTTAATTAAACTGAATAGAGAGTTTGTAAACATTACAATAGTTGGCTTCAGGTTTATGCACAATGACCAGGGGGAATGAATCCAAACTATGGTTTTAAGTATCAGTATGAAATGGAAATAAAACCAAAAATCCTGGTTGTCGATGATAATTTTTCCAATATCCTGGTTGTTGAAGGAATTTTGGAACCACTCGATGTAGAGTTTATCAGGGCGTTCTCGGGCGAGGAGGCCTTACAAAAAACAGCACAACATGAATTTGCTTTAGTGCTAATGGATGTTCAAATGCCTGAAATGGACGGTTTCAAAACTGCTGAAATAATGCGGAAAGATGCCAGTCAGGAGAATGTTCCCATCATTTTTATTTCGGCCATATACAGCCGCAATTATTACCATCAGAAAGGACTTGGTACAGGAGCTGTCGATTTTATTACCAAACCATTAGTTCCGCAGGTTTTTCTTAGCAAAGTAAAAGTATTCCTCAGATTATTCACCCAGCGCAAAGCACTGGAACAAAAAGTAGAGGAAATTAAAAAATCGCAACTTACATTAGAAACAATCCTGAACAATATCAATGCCGGCATATATGTAAGCGATATGCAGGATCATACCATATTATTTGCAAATCAGGAAATAAATAAATTATACGAGCACGACCTGGTGGGCAAGCACTGCTGGGACCTCGATAAAGAAGGAGAAGAAGGAGAATGTAAAATATGCTCAAATAAGGATTTACTCAATGACAAAGGAGAGTCGGCCGGAATAGTTACATTTGAAAAGAAAAACCCTGAAAACGGACACCGTTATAGTATTTTTAACAGCGCACTGAAATGGACCGATGGAAGGCTTGTCAGGCTCGAAGTTGCGGTAGATATTGAGCCAAGAATTAAAGCTGAGGAGAACCTGAGAAAGTTAAGTGAGAATTTCTGGGAATTATTTAACCATTCGCCCGATGCCATTTATGTTGAGAATAAAAACGGGATAATAATGGATGTAAATCCTGCTGCTTGTCGATTGCAGGACTACACCCGGGAAGAGCTGATAGGAACGAATATCTTTGAGTTTATCCCGGAATCTAAGATTAAAGAAACCAAAGAGGAATACAAAAAGTGGTTTACCGGCGAACTTACCCACATCGAAAGTCAAACAACCACAAAACAGGGGAATGTTATTCCCATCGAAATTCATGGTAGTAAAATAAACTACAACAACGATGTGGCCATTATGCTTGTAGTACGCGACACAACCGAAAGGCACAATGCCCACCAGGCACTTAAATCGAGCGAACGCAGGTTCAGGACACTTTTTGAAACCATTCCTACTGTGGCAGTTCAGGGTTTTAACCTGAACAGGGAAATAATTTTCTGGAACAAAGCCAGCGAAAACTTTTATGGACATGCTGCAGAAGAAGTTAAAAAGAAAAATTTCGAGTCACTCTTAATTCAGGACGATTCGAAAGAACAGATTGTTGAGTCGCTGAAAAATTGGCTCGAGCAAGACATTGCTATAAAACCATCAGAAGTAGATTTCAAACATAAAGACGGGCGGGTTATTCCTGTGCTTGCCAGTTTTGTTCTGTTAAAAAATTCGGGCAACGAAATCGAGATATATTGCCTGCAGGTTGATTTGATGGAACGCAACCGGGCACAAATACTTCAGAAGAATAAGCTCGAACTAATTGAATTCATCAGCCGGATTTCATCCGAATTTATCAATATAGATATTAAGGATATAGATTCAACAATTGTAAAAGCCCTGGAAGCTGTCTCGACTTTTACCCATGTCGAATGTGGATTTGTTTATCATTTGTCTGAAGATAATTTGCAATTCAACCTGTCACACTCATGGAGTGGTGAAGAAAATTTCCGCTTTGATGACAAAATCCAGATTGAGGACTACACCGAACTCAACGAGCTGGTATCGGGCGATAATATGAAACCACTGTTGGAAATTTATCCGGTTTCAGGAAAAGTGAATTACTATTTCGATCAGGCCATGAAAGCAATGAACCTTTATTCGTTCGTAAATATCTCGATGGAGGTTGATCTCAAATTTGTTGGTTTTATTGGGTTCGGATCGATGCAGGAAAATAAAGAGTGGGACGACGAGGCCCTTCATGCTTTTAAACTGATTGCCCAGGTAGTAACCAATGCGCTGGAACGAAAAATGGCCGATGAAAAAGTGATTACAGCTCTTGAAAAGGCCACTGAATCGGACCGCTTAAAAACAGCATTCCTCGCGAATATGTCGCACGAAATCAGGACTCCAATGAATGCGATTATTGGTTTTTCCGGGCTATTATCCGATCCGGACCTTACACAGGAAGAACGTATCCAATTTGTAAATCACATCAATAGTAATGGAAATTCTCTGCTCACTTTAATTAATGAAATTCTGGATATAGCTAAATTGGAAGCTGGTAAAATAAAGATTAATAAAAGCCGGTGTTTCATTAATAAAATAATGATGGAGCTAAAGGAGTTTTTCGAAACCGAGAAAAAAGACAAACAAAAAGATCATATATCCATTAATTTGAACATTCCGGTTAAAGACGACTACTTTACAATAACGACCGATCCGGTTAGGTTTAAGCAAATTATGACAAATCTTGTAGGAAATTCACTAAAATATACCGAAGGAGGTGAAATCGAATTTGGTTATGGATTAAGTACCGAAAATGCCATACGGTTTTATGTAAAAGACACCGGAATTG
>CAYLZH010000004.1:0-54817 GCA_964388245.1 uncultured Bacteroidales bacterium | reverse complement strand
GGGGCGCAAACCATTGTGCTTCAAGTTATGGACATATTGGTGCTGACTTAATTACGCTGGCATCTATGTTGCGAACCCCGGTTAACATGCATAATATCGAGGAAGATCATATTTTTCGTCCGGCAGCCTGGTCAATGCATGGGCAGGATAAAGAAGGTGCTGACTATCGGGCATGTGCTAATTATGGACCACTATATTTGTAGAAGCATTAAAAATCAAATGATAAAAACGAATAAATTACAATTTTAAATCCAAAACCATTTGAGATATTTAATTTTAGTGTTTGTTATTTATTTGATAATTGAAATTTGTAATTTATTTGGATTTTGGATATTGAGTTTGAAATTTAAAGAACGATGAGGTGATGCAAAGTAAATTAGTCATAGTTCTTGATTGTGGTGCAACCAATGTACGTTCGGTTGCGGTTGATGAAAAGGGGAAGATTATTGCCCAAAAGTCATTACCTAACAATACCCAAGTAGATCCGAGTTATTCTGGAGGATTAATCTGGGACGTGGAAGAAATTTGGGAAAAATTAAAAACCACAACTAAAGCTATCCTTGCCAAGATTGACAAACGGACAATTGTTGCCGTTACTGTTACAACGTTTGGCGTTGATGGTGCAACAATGTCGAAGACTGGAGAGATGCTTTACCCTGTAATTTCGTGGGCCTGCCAGCGCACCCAGCCTGTATTGGATAATATGGACAAGTACATTTCTCTTGATAAGTTATATTCAATAGCCGGAGTAAATGTCTTTAGTTTCAATACCATTAACAAGCTTATTTGGTTCAAGGAAAACAAACCTGATGTTTTGGAGCAGATGGAACATTTTGTTTTTATGCCGTCGCTCCTGATCCATAAGTTATGTTGTGAATTTGTTAACGATACAACCATTGCAGGCACATCGATGCTTTGTGATATTCACAATCGGAAGTTTTCAAAAGAGATTTTCCAAACAATTGGAATCGACGAAAAGTTCCCTCCAATGGTTGAACCAGGAACTATTATTGGAAAAATCCATGAATCTGCATCGAAGGAAACTGGTTTGCAAAAAAACATCCCAGTTGTAGTATGCGGACACGATACTCAATTTGCACTTTTCGGTTCGGGGGTAGGAGAAAACGAATCAGTCCTCAGGTCCGGCACTTGGGAAATACTAATGGCCAGAACACCAAAGGAGCAAACGTCCAAAGCTTTTTTAGAACAAGGTGTAACCATTGAAATGGATGCTGTTAATGGACTTTTCAATCCAGGAATACAATGGCTCGGTTCTGGTATTTTGGAATGGATCAAGAAGATGTTTTATCACAGTGAAATGGACCTTCCGAACATTTATGAAACTATGATTGCTGAAGCTGAAAAAGCATCAAAGGGGAAACTTGATTTCGGTATTGATTTTTTGAACGAAAATGGCGTAATCGCTGGTCTTCGGATAAATGCAAAACGGGAAGATATTTATCGAGCAGCTCTTGAAGCGCTTGCTCGAAAAACCAAAGATAGTCTGGAGGTTCTGGAAAAACTTGGCGATTTTACTGCAAAGTCGCTTGTGGTTGTAGGAGGAGGTTCGAAAAACCAATTATGGAATCAACTGCGTGCTAATTGTTTAAATATTCCCGTAAAGCTGATCAATCATACGGAAACTACTGTGTTGGGAGCTGCAATGTTCGCTTTTGCTGGTTTGGGAATTAATAATTCTCCAAATGAAGCACGTCAAAACGTAGATTATCAATGGGAGTACATAAATCCACAGTAATAATTATTAAAAAACATAAGCATCGTAAAGAATAACAAAACCAATCATGAATTACAATTTTAGCCCAGTTGAACAAAAATTTATAGCGCTATCAGGTCAACCAGACATGAGCACCCAAATGCCTTATGTTACGGTGGATAATTTTCCGCAGCTTGGACTGTTAACGGCTTTGCGTTTTATCGAGTGGGTATTGTTGAATCCAGACGGTGTAGTAAGTCTGCCTACCGGAAAAACACCCGAGCATTTTATTAAATGGACCAGTTATATCGTACAAAACTGGGGTAGCGAGAAGGTGAACAATCTTTGCGACAAATACGGACTGGACAAAAGGTGCAAACCTGATTTAGGCAATTTAAAGTTCGTGCAGATTGATGAGTTTTATCCGATTAGCTCAGAACAAAAAAACAGTTTTGCCTGGTATGTAAATGAATATTACATCAAGGGTTTTGGACTTGATCTCCAAAATGCAATGCTAATCAATGCTGAACAACTTCCTTTGGCAGACGGTGCAAGTTTTCAAGAGATTTTCCCGGATCATAAAGTTGATTTGAGTTTGCGTTACCGAGAAGCAAAAACAGCGTTCGAGAGAAAGCAACAGGAGTCCATCCTTATGATTGATGAATGGTGTTCGGAATACGAACAAAAGATTCGTGACCTAGGTGGTATTGGTTTTTTTCTTGGCGGTATTGGCCCGGACGGTCATATAGCATTCAATACCCGCGGATCTGATCATTTCTCAACCACACGATTAACTGAAACAAATTTCGAAACCCAGGCGGTTGCTGCAGGTGATTTAGGTGGAATTGAAGTTTCAAAAAATCGCCTGGTTATTACCATTGGATTGCAAACGATTATTTATAATCCCGATACAGTTGCGATCATTATGGCTGCTGGTGAAGCCAAGGCTGAGGTTGTTAAAAATGCCCTGGAGCAAAAGGCTTCAAACCAATATCCGGCTACTGTTCTGCATTCGCTTAATAAAGGCCGCTTTTATATAACTAAGAGTGCTGCCACCAAACTTGAAGATTCCATTAAAGCTTATTATACAAGTGGTAATTGGACTTTCGAAAAAACGGAACGCGCAATTATCGACTTATGCCAGAAGAATAACTGTTATGGTCATCATATTACAAATGATGATTTGAAGGAAGATAAATGGTGTTCTCTCATACCCAATGTTTCGATCGATACAGTGGTTCAAGTGATCGAATCGGTTAAAAAGAAATTGTTTTATGGTATGGAAATATCTCAAAACCAACGTTACTACCATACCGGTCCTCACCACGATGACATTATGCTGGGTATCTTTCCGCATATCAGCCATGAACTTAGGGGCGAATCCAATTCATTTACTTTTGGCATAATGACCTCAGGCTTCACTGCAGTTACCAATAACTTCATGAGTGATATCCTAATGGATGCCCAAATGTTTATAGAATCCGGTCAAATTCAAATGTTAGAATATCCTAATTTTTTCAAGCATGGTTTCAAACTAAAAAGAGACAAAGATGTATCACATTTTCATGACAAGGTGGCTTCAGGAGAACCCATGGAACGCCAAAGGGGTTTGTGTCATCGTTTGATCAGAGACTTGGTGGAGATTTACGAATTAACCAACACTGGAGAGTTAACACAGAAAATCACAGAAGTATTAGATATTCTGGCCAACAGTTATGATGGCGAGAAAAATCCAACAAAAATCCAATTATTAAAAGGAAGGATTCGTGAATTTGAGGAGGAGTTGGTTTGGGCTCATTTTGGAGTACAAGTGAAGAATGTAAAACACCTGCGCTTGAAATTTTACACCGGAGATATTTTTACGGAACAACCACAACGTGGACGGGATGTTATCCCAATTTTGGAAGAGTTTAGAAGAACCAAACCAACTATCATTAGTCTGGCACTCGATCCCGAGGGTAGTGGACCAGACACACACTACAAAGTACTGCAAGCCGTTGCTGATGCTGTTCGACTTTGGTCGGAGGAGGAAGATTTAAGTAACCTGAAAATTTATGGCTACCGAAACGTGTGGTATAAGTTTCATCCTGCGGAGGCAGAAGTTTTTGTTCCTGTATCACTCAACTCTTTATCCTCACTCGACAATGCTTTTTCTAATTGTTATCTGAGCCAGGTCGAAGCCAGTTTTCCAAGCTATGCATTAGATGGAAAATTCTCTAAACTAGCTCAAAAGATTTGGATCGACCAGTTTAAGCAAATCCAACTTTTATTAGGGAAAAACTATTTCTACGAAAACGAACATCCACGCCTAAGAGGTTGCCACGGTATGGTTTTTTTTCGGGAAATGGATGTGCAAACTTTTCTATCTCAAGCTCGCGAATTGGAGAAATCCATGGAAGGGAGTATTAATTCATAAAAGAAATAACATGATTATAAAGTCCTCTCGATTATTTGGTTTGTTGTTTTTCTTCCTGGTTATTTCAGGATTGCAATCTTGCAAAAAAAAGGATGATGTTAGCTATAAAAATCCCGATCTACCAATTGAACAAAGAGTAGATAATCTCTTATCGCAAATGACATTGGAGGAAAAATTCTGGCAACTGTTTATGATTCCGGGTGATATGTCGGATGGGAAGGAAAATTACAAAAATGGAATTTTTGGCTTTCAGGTTGCTACAAAAGGAAAATCGGGCAATGAGGCCGAACAGCTTTTAGATTATTCAGGTGGTGGAACGGCGGTTGAAACGGCTAAACTGATTAACAATATTCAAAAATACTTTGTGGAAGAAACTCGTTTGGGCATTCCAATAATTGCTTTCGACGAGGCACTCCACGGATTGGTTAGAAAAGGAGCAACCGCGTTTCCTCAATCTATCGCATTAGCAGCAACCTGGGACACAGCTTTGATGGCAGATGTGGCCCACGCCATTGCCATGGAAACAAAATCGAGAGGTATCCGACAAATCTTATCACCAGTACTGGATATTGCTCGGGATGTGCGTTGGGGTAGAGTTGAAGAAACCTATGGCGAGGATCCTTTTTTGGTTACCCAGATGGGACTTTCATTTATTTCTCAATTTGAAAAAAACGGTGTGGTTGCTACACCAAAGCATTTTGTCGCAAACTCTGGTGCAGGTGGCCGGGATAGCTACCCAATTCATTTTAATGAGCGATTAATGGAGGAAGTTTATTTTCCACCATACAAAGCATGTTTTCAGAAAGCCGGAGCATGGTCGGTGATGACTTCTTACAATTCGTTGGATGGCAGACCATGTACTGCAAACGATTGGCTGCTAAATCAGAAACTGAAAGACGAGTGGGGTTTTCAGGGCTTTGTAATTTCTGATGCTGGTGCAACAGGTGGTGCAAATGTGCTGCATTTCACTACAAAAAATTATGCAGAATCGACCAAGGAAGCCATCGAAAATGGGTTGGATGTGATTTTTCAAACTTCATACAATCATTATCAACTTTTTTACGAAGCCTTTGAAAAAGGAATGGTTGATGAAACTGCCATTGATGATGCTGTTCGGAGGGTGCTTCGGGCAAAATTTAAGCTTGGTTTATTTGAAAATCCATATGTGGATGTTGAAGAAGTGACCAAATGGAATGGTAACCCAGAGCACAAAGAGATTGCAAAAAAAGCTGCGCTTGAATCCATTGTTTTATTAGAGAACGAAAGTCAGGTTTTACCAATCAGTAAAGAAATAGGAAGGATTGCCGTAATTGGCAATGATGCAGTTGAGGCAAGGTTAGGAGGATACTCCGGACCAGGGAATGCGCCTATTAGTATTTTAAAAGGGATTGAAGAGAAAGTAGGTGAAACCTGCCAGGTAAAATATGCACCGGGTTGTGGTCGTCGGGCAAAACAATTTACCACAATTCCTTCGGAGAGTTTCACTGTTAATTACAATGGGAAAATTGTATCAGGACTCTTAGGAGAATACTTCAATAATATAAAGATGGAAGGAAGGCCTGTTCTAACCAGAGTAGATAAAAAGATTGATTTTAGTTGGACCCTATTTTCACCGGATAAGGAAAAGATTAATTACGATTTCTATTCTGTTCGTTGGACCGGAACACTAACTGCTCCAAAAACTGGTAATTTTGAAATTGGTGTTAAAGGTAACGATGGCCATCGTCTGTACCTCAACGATGAATTGATTATTGATAACTGGAAAAAACAAACAGTACAAACCATAACTACTTCCTATCATTTTGAAAAGGGAGAATCTTATACTATTAAGGTTGAATATTTTGAATCCGTTGGTAATGTTCGTTTCAATTTAATCTGGAATATCGGGATTAAAGATCAATACAATGAACAAATAAAGGAAGCCGTAAAATTGGTCGATGCAAGTGAGCTTGCTATTGTGGTGGTGGGAATTGATGAAGGCGAATTCAGAGATAGGGCGCTTCTCAAACTTCCAGGCAAACAAGAAGAAATGATCAAACAAATTGCCAAAACAGGAAAGCCTATGGTTGTGGTAATTGTTGGTGGTAGTGCTGTTGTAATGAACGATTGGGTTAATGATGTTCCTGCAATTCTAGATGTTTGGTACCCGGGAAATGAAGGTGGACATGCGGTTGCCGATGTTTTATTTGGCGATTACAATCCGGCCGGTCGATTGCCAATTACTTTTCCCGTAGCTGAGGCTCAACTTCCTTTGTATTATAATCATAAACCAACCGGGCGTGGAGATGATTACATGAACTTGACAGGTCATCCACTTTACCCATTTGGATATGGGTTGAGTTACACAGATTTTGTTTACAGCGATATGCATCTGTCCACAACAGAAATCAATGCAAGCGAAAGTATTGAAGTTAGCTTCATGCTTTCGAATACGGGGGCATATTCTGGCGACGAGGTTGTTCAGTTGTACATCCGTGATTTGTTTGCCACAGTTGCTCGTCCTGTGCTGGAGCTCAAAGGTTTTCAGCGAATTCATCTGAAAGCTGGCGAATCGAAACAAATTACATTTGAGATTACCCCGGAATTATTGAGTATGCTCGATATTAACCTCCAGCGAATTGTTGAACCGGGAGAGTTCAGAATCATGATAGGAGCTTCGAGCAAGCATATCCATTTACGCGAAACCATAAAAGTTGTAGAACCATGATCAATTTATCAGAGATGCTAAAAAATGCGTTAATTATTACCACCATCCTTTTTATAACTGGATGTAGTACTTCGCCTGAAACATGGACGATTGACTCCCAGAATGAATGGCAATTGGTTATTGATAAAACCAATGAAATTGAAATAAAAGATGGCCTGATTCATTTCAAAAGCGATTCGGTATCTTTTTCCGCAACGCTTCAAGAATTTGGTGAGAAAAAGAAATTACATTCTATCACAATTAAGCAGCATCCACAATGGAACACATGGAAAGCAATTCCAAAAATAACGCCGGATGAAATTAGAGATGCCCCGGTTTTTATACCTGTGGCTGATAATGACTATTGGCTTTTAGGGCGATATCAACACGATTTTGAAAATGGATACCATGCGTGGCATAGCACGGACATGAAGGAGTGGATACATCATGGCCCGGTTTCAACCGGAGAGAACAGATGGGTAACCTCTGCAGAATATGTTGATGGCAAGTTTTATATCTATTATGATAAACCCAACGATGAAGATCCACACTTAATTATCGATGAGGATTTAACCGATGGGAAGCAGGGTAAGGAAATGGGTATGGTTTTAAATGATCCTTCTCATGGATCAGATATGGCCGTTTTTCGCGATGATGATGGTACATTTCACATTATATACGAAGACTGGAGCCCCGTAAATGCGCGTAAGCATTCCTGGGATTCTCCCTTGGCCGGTCATGCCGATAGCCCCGATGGAATTAATGGGTTTTTGCCGCATGAACATCCGGCTCCAATTGACCAACGAACAAAATCAACCGGCAAGACCGCACCTTACAAACCTGCTCCAAGTCATTTAACCTATGGACCGGATCAGACACCTTATACTTATGAGGTTCACGAAGACGAACAGGATGCCTTTGGTGATTATACCATGATTAAGGTTGGCAGCCAATACTATCTTTTTTGTGATTATGATTCGAAAGATCCGGAAAAATCAATGCGGATAGGAAGATGGAGAAGTGATGATATTAAAAAAGAATTTGTTTGGGATGGAGAAGTAGGAGAAGATTTCCATCCTGATCCAACCGTTGGATTTGCTGAAGGTAAATTTTACTTGATAGTTCAAAGAAATGAATCCGATTTTATTAGTGATGGTCCCTGGGTTGACGGGGTTGAAATGAGAGCAGGAGTTGATACAAACGATGATGGCGAAATTGACCAGTGGACAGCATTTCAAAAGATCAAAGAGTCGTATGCTCAAAAGGAAGGATTTGTGCGGGTAATTAACACAACAGCAGCTCAGCTTGATGTATCTGAATTAGATGAAGGCTATGCCTTTAAGCTTGAGTTTCGTATGCATAAAAAAGATGATGTACTACCTGTCTTGGATGCGATTGAAGTTTGTTTGGAATAAACGATCCTAATAGGCAGAACTATTCGCCGATTGAATTGCGAATGAGTTGTGAAATCTTGATCTGTTCAAAATGATGCATTTATAATAGGAACACAGAATGATGAGATTTAAGCCAATATTACTTGCAATAGTATTAAGTGGTATATTGTCTTCATGCAATCATGAAAATGAAGAGATTTCCATTCAATCATTATTGCACGAAATGATTGACAGAGATGCACAGACTTGTTTTCCGGAAGTTGACTTCAGGTTAAAACAGCAAAGCAGTTATAACCGTGCATCCGTAAGTGTTGAGGATAGTGTGGGTTGGTTTGCAAATCGCGATTTTAACGCTAATGATGAGGATCATAATTTTATCCGAATAGGAGAAAAAAACGGGCAAAAAGAGTGGGTGCTTATGGAGCATTCCAGTCCGGGAGCAATCGTTCGTACTTGGATGCCTTTCTTAAAAGCGAACAAGCCGGAGACCGACATTCAGATTAGAATTTATTTAAATGGCAATGATGAACCTGCATTAGAAGGTAACATGCTTGGCTTATTGAATGGTGATGGTTTATTCCCTTATCCATTTGCACACAAGTCCTTACGCTCGGCTGTTTCGTTCTTTCCTATTCCTTATGCCAAGAGCTGTAAAATAACAACGACAGGTCGTCCTTTCTTTTATCAGTTCACTTATCGTGAATACCCTGAGGGTACAAAAATCAAAACCTTCTCAAAGGAAGAATTTCAGGAAACAAAAAGCTTGACAAAACAGGTTGGCAAATTATTATTAGATCCTGAAAATTTCACAGAGGGTCAGTCCATTGACTTAAGTGCTAAAGTTGCTCCATCAGCAGAAAAAACAATTGAGTTACCATTGGGCGAGGCGGCTCTCAGGACAATTGCAGTTCAAATTGGTTCCTACGTCAATGAAGAAGTAATGCGATCAACAATCATCAAAATAAAATTTGATGGTAAAGAAACTGTTTGGTGTCCAATAGGTGACTTTTTTGGTTCCGGCATCGGCTTAAACCCATACCAAAGCTGGCACAATACGATTTCAGAAAATGGGAAAATGACTTGCCGATGGGTAATGCCTTATCAAACATCGGGCAGTATCAGCATAGAAAATTTAGGTGAAGAACCTATTGATGTCGAATTGAGTGCCACGGTTGGAGATTATGAGTGGAATGAGCGAAGTATGTACTTTCATGCAGCCTGGCATGGCCAATATCCTGTTCCTACCCGCCCGTATTCTGATTGGAATTATGTCACGCTTGAAGGGCGTGGAATATATGTTGGCGATGCACTAACCGTATACAATCCAGTAGAAAGATGGTGGGGCGAAGGTGATGAAAAAATATGGGTAGACGGAGAAGATTTTCCTTCCATTTTTGGTACCGGAACAGAAGATTATTATGGCTACTCCTGGGGAGGTAAGAGTACCGATTTTTATGAACATCCATTTCATGCCCAACCGCGAAGCCATGTTTATAATAAGCTAAACAGGAAAGTCACTACGGAACGAAACACAAAGGGGTTTAACACAGAGATTCGCACAAGATCATTGGATATAATGCCTTTTTCAACTTCATTGCAACTCGATATGGAAATATGGAGCTGGACTGATTGTAAAATGGGCTACGGAGTAGGTGTAATGTGGTATGGCGATGCAGATATAGAATCAAATTTAAAACCTGATGTGAACGAGCTTCTAAATAGGCTAGGTTATGCGAAACCATCAACTCCGGTTACAATTGAAAGTAACTACAATGATTAAGGATTTAAAGAAATGAACAGATTTACCCTATTATCGATAGTAATCCTTCTTTTCAGCCTGGGAGTAAAAGCTCAAGTAGAAATCTTCATTTCCCCGGAAGGGAATGATTCAAACATAGGTACCGCAGAACAACCATTGGCCTCGTTAACTGGTGCCCGAAATGCAATACGTGAATACAGCAAGAATCATGAACCGCCAGTTTCGTTTGTAGTGACAATTGCCGATGGTGAATACACGATGAAAGAGCCTTTAGTTTTAAAGCCTGAAGATGGTGGCTCAGAAGAATATCCCATAATCTATAAAGCGGCCAAGGGAGCTAGTCCAGTTTTTAGCGGAGGGAAAAAATTAAGTGGATTTATTGTAAACGAAAATGGAGTGTGGGAGGCAAAGGTTCCCGAAAGCATATACTATAAATGGAGATTCGACCAGCTCTACGTTAATAATAAACGCGCCACCCTTGCACGAACACCAAACAAAGGATTTTTTGAAATTGGTGGTGTTAAAGAAAATATTTGGGAAAGGGGGACTGGTCGCTTTGCCGATAATGCGCTACAAATATTGACTTTTGATCAGGCTAATTTTAAATGGATTCAAAATCTTAGTGATGATGATTTAGAACTTATCCGTTTCCGGACATATCATAAATGGGACTTCACCATTCGGCATATCGATAAAATCGATAAAGATAGTTTGGCTTTGTTTACTTCCGGCAACGGAATGAAACCATGGAACCGAATTAAAAAAGGTGGACGCATTGTTTTCGAAAATTACCAAGCTGCTTTGGATTCGGTTGGAGAATGGTTCCTTAACTCTGAAGGCATACTGACATATATATCGTTACCAGGGCAAACTCCTGAAAACACAGAGGTAATAGCACCAGTATTAGAAAATCTAATTTCTGTGGAAGGGGATCCAGCATATAATAAGTTTGTAGGGCATATCAAATTCGAAGGTCTTGCATTTAAGCATTGTCATTACCGTATGCCACAAACCGGGTTTGAGCCAAATCAGGCAGCATCCAAAATTCCTGCCGCCATAATGCTCGAATGGGCAAAGAATATCACTTTCTCCGATTGCGAGATTTCGCACACAGGGCAACATGCACTCTGGTTTGGAAAAGGATGTAGCCATTCACTTGCAAGCCGATGCTATATCCACAATATTGGCGGGGGTGGTATTTACCTGGGAGATGTTAAGGCATTGGATGGCCCTGGGCATACCAATCATATTAAACTGGACAATAATATTATTCAAACCGGAGGTCAGGAGTTTCCACCTGCTGTTGGGATATGGGTAGGCCATAGTTCCGACAATGAAATTACGCATAACGATATTGGGAATTTCTACTACACCGGCATTTCGGTAGGATGGGTTTGGGGCTACAAACCAAGTCTCGCCAAAAGAAATATAATTAGATATAACCATATCCATCATATTGGTTGGGACTTATTGAGCGATATGGCTGGCGTTTATACCTTGGGAAAATCGAAAGGTACCGTTGTCAGCAATAATGTAATCCATCATATTCATGCATACTCTTATGGAGGATGGGGCTTATATCCTGATGAAGGATCCTCTGATATTGTGATGGAAAACAACTTGGTGTATGTAACCAAAACGGGTGGTTTCCACCAACATTATGGTAAAAATAATACCATCAGGAACAATATTTTTGCGTATGCAAAAATGTATCAGGCACAATGTACCAGGGTCGAGGAGCATCGTTCGTTCAGTTTTAGTAACAATATTGTTGTTTTTGATAAAGGGGTTGTTTTGAAGGGCGCATGGAACGATATAGATATTTTCATGGACAAGAACCTTTATTGGAACACGGGTGGCGACACGTACGATTTCAATGGAAATTCCTTTGCAGAATGGCAACAATTAGGGCGAGATGTGAATAGCTTTGTGGAGGATCCGAACTTTAAAGATGCCCCAAATTTCGACTTTAGATTAAAGATCAATAAAAGCACGCAGAAAATAAACTTCGAACCTTTCGACTATTCAAAAGCCGGGGTTTATGGTAGCGCGGACTGGAAAGTCAAATCACAATTGCCAGAGCATATTATTGAAGCTTTTGAAAAAGCCGTTGAAGCGAATTCGAAAAAAGTTTTTAATAGGTAAAAAATCAAATCGATGAAATTAAAAATAGTTCAAAGTTTATTGATAATTACATTGTTTGCAATTTCTTCTTGTGCCGAACAAGTAGAAAAAGAATCCGCTGTAAGCCCAAATATCATTTTGATAATGTCTGATGACCATGGGTGGTACGATACGGGCTTCAATGGCAACAAAGAAATCCTGACTCCCAACATGGATTCTTTGGCATCGGAAGGTATTGTTTTCGACAGATTTTATTCTGCTTCGGCTGTTTGCTCACCAACCAGGGCAAGCCTGATAACCGGCAGAAATCCGCTTCGGACAGATATCCCTTATGCCAATCATGGGCACTTGAAAACGGAAGAAATTACTATTCCTGAAATTCTTAAAGATCATGGTTATTCTACTGGTCATTTTGGAAAATGGCATTTGGGAACATTGACAAAAACTGTTAAGGATGCCAACAGAGGAGGAAAGCCAAAGTTTCATGATGAGTACACCATTCCAAGTGAGCATGGTTATGATGAGTTTTTTTGTACAGAATCGAAAGTGCCGACATACGATCCTATGGTATTTCCAGCCACTTTTGATAAAGGTGAAAATAAACGTTTTGGTTGGCAAGCAATAAAAGAGAACGATTCTACAAAAAACTATGGCACTGCCTACTGGGTGGCTGAAAACCAAAAAGAAACCAACAACCTGCAAGGCGATGATTCACGGGTTATCATGGATCGTGTAGTTCCCTTCATTGAAAATTCTGTTAAGGAGAATACCCCGTTTTTTACAACTGTTTGGTTTCATACTCCCCACCTACCAGTTGTTAGCGATAGTATCCACAGAAGCTATTATGCTAACATGGATCTGCACAAACAAATTTATTATGGAACCATAACGGCCATGGACGAACAAATTGGTAGGTTATGGAAAAAGTTAGAGGAATTGGGTATTGCTGAAAATACTATCGTTTTTTATTGTAGCGACAATGGCCCGGAGGTTGGTACACCATGATCGGCTGGGGAATTCAGAGATCGTAAACGAAGTTTATACGAAGGAGGAGTAAGAGTACCTGCATTTGCTGTCTGGAAAAACCGTTTTGACAAAGGCAAGCGAATCTCTTATTCGGCAGTTACAAGCGACTACATGCCCACCATCCTCGACATTTTAGGAATTAATTATCCCGATGATCGACCTCTTGATGGGACAAGTATTTTGGGCGCACTTAAAGGAACAAATAGGGAGAGGGATAAACCCATTGGATTCATTTGCAGACCAAAGATTTCATGGGTAAGCAATCAATATAAATTGATCGGCGATAATAAGGGTGAAAATTTTGAACTCTACGATCTGATAAACGACAAATCGGAAAACGAAAACATTATAGACGAATATCCCGAGATTGCAGCAAAGATGAAAGCAGAATTACGGGAATGGCAAAGCTCGGTTGAAAACAGTAGAAATGGAAGGGACTATAACGAAACAAGTAATTAAAAAAGCCCCATAATCCCAAAGGCATGAACGAGCAAACTGGCTTATTTAAATTAAACCACTCGTGGTTTTGTATACGAAAACGATCCTGAAAGGATCGAATCTGAATAACCCCGTACGAAGTGCGGGGTAAGGGTACAGAATGAATACGAACCCTGAAAGGGTTCAACCAATGAAGAAATTTATGTGGCAGACATACAGCGACAAACGAAGAAAATGTAAGTGATCGCGATGCGAAGAATCCCTTTGAGGTTATTCGAACAGCAATGATATAAACATCTAAAATGAAAAAATACGCGTATTTTTTGATCTTATTAATTTCCCTGGGCTGCTCTACAAAGGATAAAAGCGCAGAGGATCAAAGCCATCCAAACATCATTATCATACTTGTGGATGATTTAGGCAAGGAGTGGCTTAGCTGTTACGGGGCAGAAGATATCCAAACCCCCAATATTGATAAGTTGGCTCGGAGTGGCAAATTGTTTAATATTGCTTATGGAATGCCTCAATGCACACCTTCGCGAGTGACTTTACTTACCGGACAATATCCTTTCAGGCATGGTTGGGTAAATCATTGGGATGTGCCACGTTGGGGGGCAGGAGCACATTTCGATGAAACGATGAATCCGACATTGGTGCTCGAAATGAAAAAAGCAGGATATAAAACCTGTGTTGCAGGAAAATGGCAAATCGACGATTTTAGGGTAGAACCCGACGCTTTGACTAAGGCTGGCTTTGATGAATTCTGTATGTGGACCGGGAAAGAAAGCGGAAATCCGCTACCAAGTGAAGAAAGGTATCGATCACCATACATTTTTACAAAAGATGGTAGCCGAACTTATGAAAACGAATTTGGTCCCGATATATTTAAAGACTTCGTGTGCGATTTTATAAGGGCATATAAAGACACATCGATGTTTATTTACTATCCGATGGTACTGACCCATACGCCTTTTGTAAACACTCCTCTTGACTCTGCGGATACCAGAATGGGTAAACATAAAGCCATGGTAAAATACACTGATCTGATTACGGCTGAAATAGTACAAACTTTGGAGGAAGAAGGCATCAGAGAAAATACCCTAATAATATGGACAACTGATAATGGAACAACACGAAACATAACAGGAAAACTAAATCGCAGGGAAGTCCAAGGCGGAAAAGCAAAGACTACTGAAGTAGGAATCTGCTTGCCATTTATAGCCAGCTGGCCATCTGTGATTGAATCGAATACAACATCGAATGCATTGGTCGATTTTAGCGATATATTGCCAACCTGCCTCGATGTGTGCGGAATAGATATTGGGAAAGAATACAAAACGGATGAACATACACACCATATTGATGGAGTTTCCTTTAAACGGGTTTTGATTAATAATGAAAGTTCCGAACGTGAATGGATACTTGGTATGGGTGGAAGAAACCAGGCCAGACTTACCGAGAATGGTGTGGAGAATCAGTATATATTCCGCGACAGGGTAATCAGGAATGAGCGGTTTAAACTTTGGATCGATACTAAAAGAAAAGCTTCTGCATTTTATGACCTTCAGGAAGATCCGGCAGAAAATACCAATCTATTGGATTCATTGAATAGTAAAATAAGAAAGGAGAATTTTGATGAGTTATACGAAGTGGCCAGAAATCTTCCGGTAAAAGATGCAGATCCTAAATACAAAAACAATCCTCCACAGGAATGGGATCGGGAAGTAACAGCTAAGAGTCAAGAATGGAAAAAATAAAAAAATGATGAAACAGATTAAACTTACTTTAGTATTTATTGTAGCTATTTTGTTTATTAGATGTGCTGGAGATATAAAAGCTCCTTCCTATTTACAGGACTATCAAGAAGAATATGAGGAAAATCCAAGAGAGGCTAATTTAGCATGGTTCAAAAATGCCGATTACGGAATGTTTATTCATTATGGACTATATAGTATTCTTGAAAAAGGCGAATGGGTTCAATTAAGGGATAGGATACCTGTAAAAGAATACGCTAAATTGAAAGACCAGTTTACTGCCGAAAACTTTGATGCAGATAAGATAACAGAAGTCGCTATAAGCGCGGGAATGAAATACATCACCATTACCTCAAAACACCACGATGGATTTTGTTTGTTTGATACAAAAGCCACGGACTTCAATGTGATGAATTCTCCGGCAAATAGAGATTTAATTAAAGAACTTTATGATGCCTGTGAGACAAAAGGGCTGGGCTTGTTTTTATACTATTCTTATGGTGCAGATTGGAAACATCCATACTTTTATTCAAGAGAAATTGGATGGCAACACGCAAGGCCTGCCTATACTGAAGCACAACCTGAATATAAATTTGAAAAGGACGAAGACTTTAAGATATATGTAGATTTTGTCCATAATCAAATGAAGGAGTTACTCACTCAATATCCCAACCTGGCAGGAATCTGGTTCGATCCTATCATGGGATATTATCATCGACCAGATTTATTTCCCATAGACTCAACTTATGCGTTAATTCGAAAAATATCACCACATGCATTAATTTCATTCAAGCAGGGAGCCAATGGTGATGAAGATTTTATAGCACCTGAACGAGGAGGCGGAGCTAAAGTCGGTCAACAATTTGATGTTGCAAAACGAACTTACGAGAAGAACAAGGATAAACCACGAGAGATTTGCAATACCCTACAACCTCATGCGTGGGGGCACAATAAGAAACACGACGGCAATCATAAAACCGCTGACGATATTATTGATATGCTTAAAGATGCAAAGTCAATAGATGCAAATCTGTTGTTGAATGTGGGCCCAAAAGGTGATGGATCCTTTCCAGAAGAGGACATTAAAGCTCTAAAAGAAGCAGGTAAGATATTAAACGAAGAATTTAATTAGGATGAATAAACTAAGTCGTTTTGTGCTGATTTTGTCAGTGCTAACATACGTTTCTTGTAGCATTTCAAAAACGGATAATAAATTGAATCCTTCGCCAAAGCTATGGTACGATAAACCTGCTGAAAAATGGAATGAGGCACTGCCTGTTGGGAACGGCCGAATGGGTGCCATGATATTTGGCAATCCAGAGACCGAGCGGATCCAGTTAAACGAAGAGAGTTTGTGGGCAGGATCCAAAATTGATAACAACAACCCAAGATCACGGGAGAACCTGGAGAAGATTCAGCAGCTGATTTTTGAGGGGGAATATAAGGAAGCAAGTAAATTGGCCTCTGAATGCATGGTTGGAACTCCGCCTCAAATTCGCTCCTATCAACCATTGGGTGATCTTTTTATGGATTATCATTGGGGAAGCGAGGCAAAGAACTACAGAAGGGATTTGAATTTGAATACAGGGATTGCGACCACGACGTTCCAAATTGGAGACAAGCAGATAACACAGGAAGTGTTTGCATCAGCTCCAGATGATATTATCGTTGTCAGGATTTCTGCTACCGAACCCATTGATTTGGATTTAGAATTGAGGCGCGAGAAAGATGCTGAAGTTAAAACCACTTCCGATGGTATGATTGTCATGACAGGGCAGATTATTGATGAAGAGCATCCCAAGAAAGGCAAGGCAGGTGCTCACATGAAATTCTCGGCTTTGGCCAGGGTGGAAATCAATGGAGGAAGCTTGGAGAATACAGCCGAAGGATTTTCTTGCAATGCTGTTAATGCAGTGACCATCTACCTAACCGCAGCTACCAATTATGATATTGAGAACCTTGATGTTTCTGAAACCATTAATCCACTTACAGAATGTGAAAAAATACTCCATAAAGCCAGGAAACAGTCTTTTGCTGATATAAAAGAGGAACATGTTCTGGATCATCGCAATTTATTTGAACGAGTAAGTTTGAGCTTTGGAGAAGACACCCTAAACCATCTGCCTACAGATCAGCGATTGAACCGTGTGAAAGAAGGTGCAACCGACAACGGGTTGGTCGCCACCTATTTTCAATACGGAAGATATCTGCTGATGGGGTCCTCTCGCCAACCGGGCCGTTTGCCTGCTAATTTGCAGGGAGTGTGGAATGAAAAATATAAGGCTCCCTGGAATTCCGATTTTCACACCAACATCAATCTGCAGATGAATTACTGGCCGGCAGAAGTATGCAACTTTTCGGAAACCAGTTTAATACTTGCCAGGTTCATGGAAAATCTCACGATTCCGGGTGCAGTTACCGCTGGGAAAATGTACGGGGCAAATGGATGGACAATGCATCATCTTACAGATGTTTATGGAAGAACAGGTGTTGCCGATGGAGTTTGGGGAGTATCACCGCTTGCCGGTCCGTGGATGACTTTTCCTCTGTACCGTCATTTTGAGTTTACACGGGATACTACTTATTTGAAATCCATATATCCTATCATTAAAGGTGCGGCAGAATTTGTCCTCGACTTTTTGGTAGAATCACCGGAAGATTATTTGGTAAGCAATCCATCCCACTCACCCGAAAATATGTTTTTTGTTCCCGGCACAAACAAAGAAGAGCGATCTGCACTAACTTATGCAGCTACCATCGATATTCAGATTATCAATCAATTATTTGATATGATTACTGCATCCAGCAGAATTTTAGATACCGATCACTCTTTCTCTGAAAAAGTAGAAGGAATAAGAAAAAGATTACCACCGGTCCAGATTGGAGGAAATGGAACCATTCAGGAGTGGATTCAGGATTATGAAGAAGTAAAGGTTGGACACCGACACATATCTCATTTGCTAGGGCTTTATCCCTTGGCACAAATTACACCCGAATCACCTGAGCTTTTCGAAGCTGCCCGAAAAACGATAGAACGCAGGCTCTCAGCTGGCGGAGGACATACAGGCTGGAGCCGTGCATGGATAGTTAATTTCTACGCCCGTTTGCAAAATGGCGAAGAGGCATGGAAGCACTTCCAGCTCTTACTGGCCAAATCAACCTTACCAAACTTGTTCGACACCCATCCTCCATTCCAGATTGATGGAAACTTTGGCGGGACAGCCGGAATTGCCGAAATGCTGTTGCAATCACACAATGGAACCATTCATCTCTTACCCGCTTTACCCAATGCATGGAGCGAAGGAAGCGTAACAGGTCTAAAAGCCAGAGGTGGTTTTGAATGTGATATTTTTTGGAAGGATGGTAAGCTTGTAAAAGCAGTAATCAAATCAGAAAAAGGCGGTCAAACCGAAGTTGAACATAAGGGGAATAAAGCTACAATTAACCTGGAACTTGGCGGTGAGTTCGTTTATGAACTTTAGAATAGGTAAGTGAACATTGCAAAGAATATAGGACTGTTAATTTTACTTATCACATTGAGTAAAATCAGTGATGCACAAAATCCAATTTTGCATTTAGCAGATTCCGGATTTGTTTATGCGGCCGATCCTGCAGCAGAAGTGTTTAAAGATACTGTGTATGTGTATTGTTCGAGAGATGTACCGGGTGCAACATCTTTTAAAACCATGCAGGATTACGTTGTGCTTGAATCTTCGGATATGAAAAGCTGGACTAATCACGGTGTAGTACTAAAGCCGCGAGAATTTGACTGGGCACATGGTCAGATGAATGCTCCTGATGTCGCCTACAAAAATGGTTGGTATTATTTCTATTTCCCCTATGACAAGACTCACATTGGAGTAGCGAAAAGTCGCACCCCGGTTGGCCCATGGGAAGAAGCTGTATCCGAAAAGATAACAACTATTTTCGATCCTTGTGTAATTGTTGATGATGGTCAAGCCTATATCTATGGAAATGACCACAAGGTGAATATTGGTGATCCGGGCTGGCATATCATGGGGGCAAAATTAAAGGATAACATGATAGAACTGGATGGCCCCTGGGTGCGCCTGAGCGAAGAAACGGTAAGCGAGGCTGTACATGTTTTTAAGCGTAATGGTATTTATTATTTTCACGCACGGGTGGGGAAAGTAACAAAGTACTGGATGGCCAACGAACCACTACCTCAATATGCTAACTATATGGGAGAACTAGCACCAGATGCACCAAACGCTCCAAATCATGCATCTGTAATTGAATTCAAGGATCAATGGTATTTTTTTTACCATAGGGGTGATGTGAATGAAGGTTCATTTCATCGTCGATCGGCATGCTTTGAAAAAATGGTTTTTAGAGAAGATGGCATAATTGAACCGATTGTGTACATGTTAGGTACGAATGAATAAGAAAAGATTAGAGGGATGCTATTTAATTGTAACACGTATAATTTGTATAAAACTTGTTGGTTTTGCTCAACCATCAAAAGAGGAATTAAAACACCTTGATATTAAGCTCTATTTTGAAACATAATGCAACCATATTTACTATTTCGCATCACTACAAATAATTAGATAGGTATATAATTGAATAATGAAAAAAGAAATAATTCAAATTTTACTCATTTCCTTTATGGTTTTGCTATTCCATCAAGGATTCGCACAGGTATTAATTAATGAATTTATGGCTGCAAATTCTTCGGCCATCAACGATCCGGACAACAACGAAAGTGCTGACTGGATTGAGCTTTTCAACAGTTCTTCAGCAAGCATAAATATTTCAGGATATTATTTGACCGACAACCTTGGTAATGCAGATAAATGGGCTATCCCAACCGGAACTATAATTCCTGGGAATGGTTATCTGGTTATTTGGGCCGATGGCACTGACACATTAATGCATGCTTCGTTCAAGCTAAGCAGTGCGGGAGAAGAGCTTGGATTCTTCGATCCAAACCTTAGCGCAATCGACAGTTTTGTTTATTCAACACAGCAAACAGATATAAGTTATGGCCGACAAACCGACGGCAGCACAAACTGGGGCTGGTTTTCAACATCCACACCCGGGGCTTCGAATAATACATCTGTTGCCTATTCCGGTATCACTTTTTACGAGACTGAATTTTCGGTCCGGGGTGGGTTTTACAGCACAACTCAATCTTTGGAACTGTCAAGCCTTGGAGGAACAATCCATTATACCATAGATGGATCCACACCGACCCATAGCGATCCCATTTATTCAAACCCTATATATATTTCGAATTCAACCTTTGTTCGGGCACGCATTTATCAGACTAATTTTATCCCTGGACCCGTAATTACTCAATCTTATTTTATTGGTGAAAACTTTGAAAGCCGTGGTTTACCAGTAGTATCACTTGTTACTGATCCCGAGTATTTCTGGAGTTCAGACTCGGGAATTTATGTACAGAATTTTAAACCTGAATGGGAATATCCGGTTAACATTGAGTTTTTCGAAAACGACGGGAATAACCGATCCGTTTTTAACGAGCGAGCCGGTGTCAGTATAAAAGGACAGAATAGCTGGGAACTCCCTCAGAAAATGTTAGGCATCGAATTTCGAAACGAGTACGGGAAAGGCAAGTTAGACTATCCTTTATTTTTTGATCGGGATCGTATTGTATTTGATGATATAATTTTACGTGCAAGTGGAAGCGACTGGGCCTATACTTTATTTAGAGATGGCCTTTCACAGTCTCTAACACAGCAAAATGCTCCTGTTCCACATCAGGGATTCAGGCAGTGTATTGTTACCATAAATGGAGAATACATGGGTATTCATAATCTGAGATCCGGTATAAATGGCGGATACATTGAGGAAAATTACAATTTGGAACCAGGCAGCTTTGATTTGATTGAAAATGACGGAGATATAGAGGAAGGATCAGATGCTCAATTTATCGAGTTAGATGCATTGCTCAATACAGACCTTAGCATTCAGGCAAATTATACCCAATTAGAAAACATTTTGGACATCGAAAACTACACCGATTACTGGATTAGTGAAATATGGACCGCCAATAGTAGTTGGGGACACAACGTTGCACTTTGGAAACCACACGATGGAGGAAAATGGCAATTCCTTTTTGCTGATTTTGACCGGGCATTCGACGATGATGAATTCGAACTTAGTGAATTTGCTGAAACCACTGGTGGGAGCAGCACATACAATTATGCACGACAATGGATGGAAAATCTATTGGAGAACGATGATTATGCAGCATACTTCGCTCAGCGTTTCAACGATCATATCTATACAACCTTCCATCCGATAAGGGTAAACGCTATGATTGATAAATTTGCAAATCCTTTAATTCCTGAAATTCCATTTCACGTAGCACGATGGAGCGGAACCACGTCCGGTTATGGAGATGGAATCGAAACCGTTGCATTTTGGGAAGAAGAAGTGGAGGATCTTAGATCCTTTGCAGAAGCCAGACATGCCTTTATGATGGAAGAATTACAATCTGAATTTGGATTTAATTCAATTGTGAATTTGAGTACCGCATGTTATCCAGAAAATGCTGGCGAGATTCAGATCAATGATTTTATGATTCCGCAATTACCATGGATTGGTCCTTACTTCGACCAGGTTCCTTTGCAGCTTACAGCCAGTTCTAAACCCGGATATAATTTTGAAGGATGGTCGGCAATTGCGCTTACCGAACTTGTTTCATTGGAAGAAGTGTGGAAATACAACGATTCGGGCCTAGATCTTGGAACAACATGGAAAGAATCGAATTTTGATGACTCTTTCTGGTCGTCCGGACAGGCAGAATTAGGCTACGGCGATAATGATGAAACAACAACAATTTCCTATGGCAGCAGCAGTCAGGACAAGCACATTACCAGCTATTTTCGCAAGCAGTTTCTGTATACAAGTGCTCAGCAGCCTCTCGGAGCAATTCTTAAAATCAGAAGAGACGACGGAGCAGTTGTGTACCTGAATGGAGTAGAAATTGCCCGAAGTAATATGCCATTGGGTAGCGTCACTTTCGAAACAGAAGCATCAGGCACAGTTTCTGGTACTGCTGAAGATAACCTAATTGAATACGCCATTCCGCTCGTGTCCTTAAACGACACCAACATTATCGCAGTTGAGATTCACCAGGCAAACAGCTCGAGTTCAGATCTTAGTTTCGATTTGTCATTCTTAGTACAGGAAGCAGCGCCAACCATAATTTCTACTAACCAAACAATCGATCTTACGCTAATGCAGGATACAGGATTGATGGCAAGGTATCAACCTACCGGAGATTGCATTTTATCATCTGAGATAACAACAAATACAACACTGGACATTGCATGTTCACCCTACATGGCGCAAGGCGAAGTTACCATCTTCCCCAATATTTCTTTATCAATAGATTCAGGCGTAGAGGTATGGTTCCCCGAAGATGCCAGTTTAATTGTGTTGGGAGATTTACAGGTTAATGGAACACAGTTGCATCCCGTTGTATTTAAAGCGAACGCTGCTTATGATGCCGTGTCCTGGAATATTGTAAAATTCGATTACTCTACAGGAGTAAACAATTTAAGTTTCCTTGAAATCAAGGAAGCCAGCAATGGACTGCATCCAGTGCACCATAGTGCTGCAATATCCATCCGAAATAGTGTGGTAAATATGAATGACCTCATTCTTGAAAATAATTTTAGCGATCCTATTTATGCAATCAATTCCGATGTAACGCTACTTAACAGTTACATTCATTCTGATGTAACCGGTGATCTGATTAATGTAAAATACGGAGCAGGAACGGTTAGTGATTGTGTTTTTGTTGGTAACGACCAGCCTGATACTGATGCCATAGATTACGATGAAGTACAAAACGGAATTATCAGGAATTCCTTCTTTGAAGGATTCCTGGGCACTAACAGCGATGGCATCGACCTGGGAGAACAAAGCAGTAATGTTTTAATTGAGAATTGTTTTTTGAACAACATTACGGATAAAGGAATTTCAATTGGACAACAATCAACTGCAGTAATTCAAAACAATACCATTGTTAATTGCAACATGGGTGTGGGCATAAAAGATAAAGGCGAAGCCTCAATCGATCATGTTACTTTTTATTCCAATGCAACAGCTGTTTCGGTTTATGAAAAAAATCCTGGTTTTGGAGGAGGTATTGTTTCTATTAGCAATTCAATTCTTTCCAATTCCAGTACCAGCCCGGTATTTGTCGATTCACTTTCAACTGCAATTTTGGAGGGAAACATTTATGATTCAGATACACTTTTAGGAGTAAGCAATTACTGGATGAATCCCGAATTTGTTAATCCAACTGAATATGACTTTCAGTTAAAACCTACTTCAGGGGCTGTGCTTGCTGCGCTTGACGGCGAGAATCTCGGAACATTGGACCACCGTTTTATTTCCGATCCTCAGGTTCTAATTTCGGATATACAGTATTTTCACTCAATTAATCCAGATAAAGAATTTATTATGATTCTGAATCCGGGTCAAAATACAATCGACATCAGCGGGTACAGTATTTCGAATGCAATAGATTATATCTTTCCTAATGGTACTTTAATTGCACCATTAGAGAAAATATTGCTTGCAAAAGATCTTTCCCTATTCTCATCAATAAGCGGCACAAGTTATGAATGGACATCCGGAAAACTTGCCAACGAAGGCGAAATGATCGTATTGGCCGATAGCAATGGAATTATTGTCGACCACGTGTTCTACAAACCAACAGCTCCGTGGCCGGTTGTTCAACAAGGAGATGAGTGCATAAGTCTCATATCTCCAGACCTTGATAATCATTTTGGATCAAGTTGGGAACTTGGAAATGTACTGAGTTTTACCAATGTTGCCGTGGAAAGAAATCTGAAAATTTACCCTAATCCAGCATCAAACCATTTATATTTTAATTCGGAAGAAACAATTTCATCGATTCAGGTTTACGATCTTACCGGACGCCTTCAAATAGATGTACAACCAGTTTCAAAATCAGGTATGTTGGATGTAAGCTTTTTAAATCCTGGAATATACCTTGCTACGGTTAATGGTGTTCAAACGGTGAAATTTGTAAAAAGGTAAAATAAGTTCACATAGCAGTTTGTCTTCAAGGTGACTTAATTGCCAGTGAATCTTCAAATTACATTTATGGTTTTTGTGTATTAGTCTCAATTTGGATAACAATTGACAATACTTAGCGGATAGTTAGTGTCAAAAAAACACTTAGGTTTGTAGTGAATGAAAAAATTGAGTTTTAATAAATCATAAAATGAAAAGTATAAAATTAATTCTCTCAATTCTTGTTTCCAGCATAGTCTCTTCAATTTCAATTGCTCAGGATATATCTGGAGACATAAACATTATCCCAAAACCAACTAAAACAGAACTACAGACTGGTGATGATATAGAAGTATATTATGTTGAACTTATAGAAGGACTAAAGATTTCGTCAAGTCCGATTAAGAAATATCACAGTGAATATGAATCTGAAAATGTGAAAGTTCTTCGTTTATATCCTGAAATTACTTTCCAGACTATGGAAGGAATTGGTGGAGCGTTTAATGAGATTGGAGGGGAAGCATTAATGTCACTACCAGAGGACAAGCGAAATGAACTTATGCATAATCTGTTTTCCGATGACTTTGCAGCACTCTCGTATTGTCGTACAGCTATTGGTGCAAGTGATTTTGGTATTGATGCTTATAGTTACAGTGAGGTGGAAGGGGATTATGTGATGAAGAATTTTTCTATCGAACGTGATTTATCAACTGTCATTCCATACATCCGGTTAGCTTATAAAAACAATCCATCCTTAAAATTATTCGCCTCTCCATGGAGCCCTCCGGGTTGGATGAAAGAATCGGGTTTTATGGATAAAGGAAAGGAAGATAAGGATAAATGTAAACTGATCGGGGATCCAAAAATCTATCAGGCTTATGCTTTGTATTTTTCGAAATACATTCAAGCGTATGCCGAGGAAGGCATTCAAGTAAATAGATTGATGATACAGAATGAACAGGATGCCATTACAAAATACCCCTCTAATTATATGTCAGCCGCAGAAATGGGATCTTTTGTGACGAATTATTTACGTCCTCAGTTTAAGGAAGATAAAATTTCCACGGAAATTTGGGCAGGGACTTTTCGTACGGCTCAAAAGCTTGATTTGCTTGAATTTGCTTCTAAGCCTGAATGGATTGAATCTGTAAACGGAGTGGGTATTCAATATACATCTTCCGAGCACATAATGAATTTAAAGATGCTTCAACCAGAGTTGAAATTATTTCATACAGAAGGACATTGTCACAACGGACAGAATAATGTCAAGCAGGCTTTTGATCGTTTTGATGAAATGATAAGGTATGTAAATTATGGAGTTCCTAATTACTGCTATTGGAACATGATTTTGAATGAAACCAAAAAAAGTGGTTGGGACTGGCCTCAAAATTCATTGATAAATATTGATCGTGAGAATAAGACGGTTACTTATAATCCTGATTATGCTGTAATGTGCTTGTTTGGTAAATTTATACGTCCGGGTATGAAACGTATTGCATCTGTTTTCCATCATTATGGGAGTGGAAGAACGATGACTTTTATTGATTCGGAAAAGAACATTACGGTTTTCTTAAAAAATGAAGAGGATCAACCTTTAAGTTTTGATTTAAAGATTATTGAAGGACAGTTTAACTTGGTAGTTATTCCGGCTCATTCTCTTGCTGTAGTTCGAATTAAGTCAGATGAAAATGATTAATTTGGAACTGATAGAGATAAAGTTTTATTAAAATTATGACCCCCGTATCTTGTAAGTATATAATAGAAACGTTGTGGTTTGAATTTTAAATAGATAGCTCCGATAAAGACATTCGTTTGAAAGAAACAGTGACAGTTAGAGAATAAAAACTCATGATTACAACTATTGTTCTCTAAGGTCACAACGAAAAATTCAAAAAATTAGGCAATTCTTGCTGCTCGCAAACCAGAAGATAAACACTTCAACAGTAAACAAAAAGAATAGAACTTATAGTTAGTGTAATAAAAACACTTACCTTTGTAGGGAATGAAACAAAAGCGGATATCTGGTTTAATTCTCACAGATCTAGACCATTCGAGATTAGAGGTAACTGAGCTCTAATAAGTTTTTTGAGCAAGCCGTATTCCGTAATAATGGTAAGTATAAACAAGAATAAATTATGAAAACAATTCGACTACTTTTTTGTGCATTAATAATCTCATTAGGAGTGAATGCCCAGGTTATTGAGCATATTTATGATTTTAACAGCCTTTCAGTGGGCGATCTTAGTGGTCAGGATGGCTGGGTTACTATTCTATATCCTGATGGGCCAGGCGATTTACAGGTTGATTATGCGAATAGTCAAGGTGATCTTTCGGCAGACGGGACATTGTCACTTTGGTATAATCATGTTGGAGGTAGGGCCGCAACACGAAAAGCAAGCGCAAACTTTGATTTTGATTTTACCATTGAAGGTACTATCGAACTGGAGTTTGATATGCGAAAATCTCATTGGGGAAATTTTTTCGGGTGCGGATACGATGCAGATGGAGATGGTCATTGCGCTCCGGGGCTTGCTACTGAGGCTAATGATGGAGGAATTCATGTAAACATTGCAAGCCAGAATCCTTTGAATAATAAGATCATCCTTCCAAATGGTCAGGAAACAATATTTTCTATAAATAATGATGGTTGGGCAAGTTACAAAATGGTGATGGACTTCACAGCAAATGGAGGTCAGGGCTCGGTGGCTTTATTTTACAAACCGGGAACAACTGGTGCATGGATTGCAGTACCCGAAGTTCAGGGCTTAAATATGGGGCTAACTCCCAATTCGGGCAACAAACTTGATCATACTACCTGGGATGCGGTTTACTACAGGTCGCCGGGTTGGACCGCCTCATTAGATAATATTTTGGTCAGAGAACCTGAAGATAATGGTCAACTTCAATTTATTAGTTTTGATGCCATTCCGAATAAGCTTACCACTTCTCCAGAATTTAGCCTGAATGCCACAGCCTCATCCAGTTTACCAGTTGAATTTGTGGTTGACTCAGGTCCGGCTACAATTAACGGAAATGTAGTTACATTGGACGGGACTCCCGGAATTGTTACCATAAAGGCAAGCCAGGCAGGTGATACTATCTGGGCCGCTGCTCCTGATATTTACCAGTCGTTTGAGGTGGTAGATCCTCAGGCCTATCAAGCCGAACTAACCATTCGCAGACCGGCAAACAATACCGATGTGTATATGGACATGCTTCAACCAATACTTTTGGTGGCTTCTGCGTACATCGATCACCCCGATGTGTTGCTTACCAAAGAAGTAGAGTTTATAATTGATGGTCAGACAATGATTGGGGATAGGTGGACGACCGGATACAATACAGCCGAGTGGACTCCCCCTGCCTATGGAAGCTACACCATGACTGTAAATGTTACCACTACAGGAAATGTTATGGTCACTAATACAGTTGATTTTGAAGTCACTCAGACAATATCCAACTTGAGCGTACAAGCTTTTGATGAGGTAGAATGCACAAACAGTCACGATGTGGATACCGGCGAATTTGTATTCCCAACCTATGTAGGTGCTTTCAACGAAATAATGGCAAACTTAGATGTGACCTGCCCATCACAGGGATGTGAGCCCTGGGACAGGACTGCCTACCTGGAAGCCAGAGGACCAACCGGCCAGTGGGTCGAGTTGTTCCGTTATATTACTCCTTATGGGGTAGAATGTAATCACAGTACTGATTTGGTTGATTATTCTTCCATATTGCAGGGACTGGTAGAAATGCGTTATAGCAGTGGGGTCATGCAAAAAGGATTGATCATTGATATCGATTTCGATTTTACTGCCGGAGAGCCAAGCCATAAATACAGTTGGGTAGATGTAATATGGCGCGGGACATTTCCCTTTGGCGATTATGCCAACCTACAACCAATGGATGTAATTACCTGGAATTATAACCCGGGTGTACTGTCATCGAAACTCAAGATTCTCAATACCGGTCATGCATGGGGCGATTTGAACACTGGAAATGCAGCAGAGTTTTACGAGGCAACACACAAAATTAAGGTAAACAATGACGAATTCGACCAGCACCTCTGGGTTGTATGCAATCCCAATCCAGATAATTGCCAGCCCCAAAATGGCACCTGGTGTCACAATCGTGCCGGTTGGTGCCCAGGATCGATAAGTTATGTGTATGAATACGATTTAACTCCGTATGTGAATACGTCGAATATTTTAATGGAATACGAATTTGACCCTGGGTATGTCGACCTTTGTCATCCCAACCACCCTGATTGTGTTACGGGTGTAACTTGCTCGGATTGCCAAAGCACTTATAACCCAAATTACGTTATTTCGGGTAATCTAATCAGTTATAGCAACCAACTAATTTATACCAGCATTGATGAAGAGCCAATATCTTCGTCTTTTAAGGTAGAGTTATCGCCTAATCCAACAAATGGTATGATTAATATATCTGTTTTAAGATCACTATATTCTGAAACCGTATCTCTACAAATCTTTAATGCCAATGGACAATTGATGGAACAACAAAACTGGGATGGACAAAGCATCACCAAGGATATATC
Source organism: uncultured Bacteroidales bacterium (assembly GCA_964388245.1). Lineage (GTDB taxonomy): Bacteria > Bacteroidota > Bacteroidia > Bacteroidales > M50B96 > JAIOYV01. The sequence continues at coordinate 25,903 of CAYLZH010000004.1, read as the reverse complement.
TACTTACCCAAAAGGATTATATATGGTGAAGATCCAATCGGAAGATAATGTTGTGGTAAGAAAGGTGATACTTCAATAAGACATAAAATGAAAAACATAAGATTATTTTTCTCATTTCTTGTTGCATGTTTGGTTTCGGCGAACCTGTTCGGTCAAGCAATAACAGGAGACATCAACATTATCCCAAAACCAATTACGGCAGAGGTTCAAACCGGAGACTTTACAATTAATGGCAAAACAAGAATCACTGTATGTATTGATAATTCTGAAGTTCTGAAAATTGCCAACACACTGGCAGCAAAAATCAATAGGGCAAAGTTTTATAATGTAAGTGTTAGCGTTGATGATAAAGCTGCGGAGCTAAAAAATGTGCTGCATTTTTGTCTTTCGAATGACGAAGAAAAATACGGGAAAGAAGGTTACTCATTATCTATAACAAAAAATGGAATTACCATTGAGGCCTACAAACCCAATGGTTTGTTTTATGGAGTTCAAAGCATTTATCAATTGTTGCCTACTCAAATCTTTAGCTCAGATGCCATTGGGAATATCGATTTAACAGTTCCATGCATAGAGATTTTTGACCAACCACGATTTGGCTGGCGCGGAAATATGCTTGATCCAAGTCGACATTTTATTTCAGTTGATTACATCAAGAAAAATCTCGATTATTTGGCCAGCCTAAAGATGAATAAATTCCACTGGCACTTAACCGACGATCAGGGGTGGAGGATTGAGATTAAAGCCTATCCAAAGTTAACAGAAGTTGGTGCCTGGCGAGTAGACCGGAACGACGAATCCTGGCACAACCGCCCCGAGCAACAAGCAAATGAGAAGGCTACCTATGGCGGATTTTATTCCCAGGAGCAAATAACAGACATAATTCAATATGCAGCAGAGCGGTACATTGAGATTATTCCCGAAATAGATATGCCCGGGCACAGTCGAGCTGCCATTGCATCTTATCCAGAAATTTCTTGTGACGAAGCCGATTATAAGGTGGCAACCGGAGGTATCATGAACGAAAACACTTACTGTCCCGGAAAGGAAATTACTTTTGAGTTTACCGAAAAAATGCTGAACGAAGTGATGGATTTGTTCCCATCGAAATACATGCACATTGGTGGTGACGAATGCAACAAGGATAAATGGAAAATCTGTGAGCATTGTCAAAAACGAATGAAGGACAATAAGCTGGCCGATGAGCATGAATTGCAAAGTTATTTCATCAAAAGGGTTGAAAAGATAATCAATGCCCGGGACAAGAGCATGATTGGCTGGGATGAAATTCTTGAAGGTGGATTGGCTCCCAATGCAACAGTAATGTCGTGGCGAGGCACAAAGGGGGGAATTACTGCTGCAAAGGCAGGCCATGATGTGGTGATGTCGCCCAACAAGTACTGCTATCTCGATCTTCGCCAGGGAGACATCGACCTTGAACCCGGATATGGGTATAGCCAACTGCTGCTTTCAACTGCCTATTCCTTTAATCCGGTGCCAGAAGGATTTAATGACGAACAGGCCAAACACATTTTAGGTGTTCAGGGGAATTTGTGGGGTGAAAGCATGCAAAAACCTTTCGATCATAATTATATGATGTTTCCCCGACTGTTTGCCATTGCCGAGGTTGGATGGACACCTTACGAGCAAAAAGATTTTGATGATTTTATTCGACGCACCGAGTACGCTTTCAACCGCCTGGATGCCATGAAGGTAAATTATGCACCCAGTATGTATAACATTATCATCAACCACGAGGGCAGCGTGCTTTCATCTGATCTGCACATAAGCCTAAAGGCTCAGGTCGATAATGTAGGTATCTTCTATACCCTGGATGGTACGGAACCTTCCAGCAGATCACTAAAATACGAAAAGGCATTCCCGGTTACAGAAAGCACAACCATAAAAGCTCAGGCCTTCAAGAATGGGAAAGCAGTTGGACGAATTACAAGTAAAGATATTGAGATTCATAAAGCTGCCGGAAGAAAAGTAGAGTACTCAATTCAGCCCAATGAAAAATACAATACCTCAGACTTATGCCTGACTGATTGCATTCGAGGAACAGTGGAATACTCAAAAAACTTCTGGACAGCCTTTAAAGGTACTGATGTTGATTTTCAGATTGACCTGAAAAAGGCAGAAGATATTTCTAATGTGACCATCTCTTTATTACACAACACACGGTCGTGGATTTTTCTACCATTAATTGTGAGCTGTGAAGTTTCGCTGGATGGAAAGAAATTTACAAGTGTTGGAAAAACAGATCTGGCAGAACTTGCCAATGAACCTGGAAAATATTTGAAGGAAGTCGAATTTGATTTTCAGAATCAGAAGATCCGATACATTCGAATAAAAGCAAAAGGAATGAAGAAAAATCCTAAATGGCATCGAAGACCGGGTGGAGAGAATTGGATTTTCATGGATGAGGTTATAGTTAAATAATTTAAAATATGAGTCCACTCCAAAAAGTCAATATTGTCACAAAGAAAATACTAAGATTTACATTGCTGGTTATATGTGCTTTGTGAATCTTTGTGACTTTTTTTCTTTATTCTTTTCGAAGTGAACTCAAGATACATTTGATATGAATAAAACACTTTCTTTTTTAGCAATCCTGATTTATTTGAGTGCTTGCAATGCACCAGTAGAGAAAGAAAAACGGAATTACATCGAAACCGAAACTGCAGCAGAGAAAACCGAGCGGATGCAGTGGTGGCGCGATGCAGGCTTCGGTATGTTTATCCATTGGGGTCTATATGCGATTCCGGCCGGGCAATATGGTGAAGAAAAAAATCATGCCGAATGGATTCAGGAAACTGCCGACATCCCTGTTGATGAATATGAAAAATATGCGGACCAGTTCAACCCGGTAAATTACAATGCCGAGGAATGGGTTCGTATGGCGAAAGATGCCGGCATGAAATACATTGTAATCACATCGAAGCACCACGATGGTTTTTGTCTTTGGAACTCTGATGTTTCCGATTTTGACATGGAACGAACACCATACAAAAAGGACCTTCTGAAAGATCTGGCAAAAGCATGTAAAAAAGAAAATATTACCTTGTGCTTTTACCATTCCATTATGGACTGGCATCACCCGCAAGCACAGGGAACAAATTATCCCGATTACAATCATGGAACAGGCCCGAACCCGGAGTTTTCGAAATATGTGGCCAACTATATGTATCCACAATTGGAGGAGCTGCTTACTAATTATGGAAAGATTGGTGTGTTATGGTTCGATGGAGAATGGATTACAGAATGGACTGAAGAACAAGGAAAGGCTTTGTACAATCATCTACGGAATATTCAACCCGATATAATTATAAACAATCGGGTTGGAAAAGGCCGCCAGGGAATGGAAGGGATGAATGCCTATGATGATGCGGCTGGAGATTTTGGAACACCAGAGCAGGAAATTCTGGAGGGAACATCCGATCTTGATTGGGAATCGTGCATGACCATGAATAATCATTGGGGATTTAACCAGTTTGACGAAAATTTCAAATCTACCAAGATGCTTATCCACAACCTTGTTGACATTGCAGCTAAGGGAGGAAACTATTTGTTAAACGTTGGTCCGACAGCTGATGGTCTTTTCCCTGAGCAAAGCATTGATCGGTTAAAAGAAACTGGTGACTGGATGGACGTTAATGGTGAGGTTATTCATAACTCACGCGGAACGAAATATTACAAGGATCCAAATAATGTATACTACATTCAAAATGAAGCAGCAACAGTTTTATATGCAGTGCTAACAGAATGGCCGGGAAGCTCGGTTCAACTGAAATATGCAAATCCTGACGAAAAATCTGAAATTCAATTATTGGGTTGCGACAAGGCTCTGAGTTGGGAAAACCTGGAAGATGAGGGTATTATGGTTGAATTGCCGGTAGCGTGGCAATCAGAAGAAAATCGCAAAGTTCAACACGCCTATGTTATTAAGATGGCAGGAAAACAAGCCAATGTAGCTGAAATACCAACCGTCATGCTGGATAGAAAACCAGTAGAAGATAAAATTCTATTTTCCGAAAATGCTAAAGTTGAACTAAGCTCAGGAACTGAAGGTGCAGCTATTTATTATACACTTGATGGAAGCGACCCTGGAACAGATACTCAAAAATATACAGATCCGATTGTATTGAACGAATCTACAATTGTAAGAGCAATTGCTGTTAAAAACGGGTACGCAACAAGCCCGGAGACCAAAGTAGAATTTATGCAGTCGAAAGGGTTTAGCGCTGTACATTACAAATATCCTTATAGCGAAAAGTATGCTGCTCTTGGTGATTTAACCATTGGTGATGGTGTATTTGGCGACGCAAAAAAAAGTACTGAAAACTGGCTGGGATTTGAAGGTGTAGATTTTCATGCAAGCATCGATCTGGGTGAAACCCAATCGTTAAGTAGCGTAAAAGTTTCTTTTCTTGAGAAAACAAAACAATGGATATTTCTACCTGCTATGATTGAAATTAGCATCTCAACTGATGGTGAAAATTATCAATTGATGCAATCACTTGAAATCGAGAAACTGCAGGCAGATCGTAAACCACAGAGTCATACATTCGAAATTAGCTTTTCTGAAAAAGAAGCTCGTTTTGTCCGGATCAAAGCTCAAAATATTGGTGTTTGCCCGGAATGGCATAAAGGGGCCGGTGGTACTTCCTGGCTATTTGTGGATGAGGTAATTATTGAATAATATTACTGTCATGAAAATTTTCAGGAATAGCATTCTACAATTTACAATCCTAATGGTTTTCCTGCTTTTGGGAGGTCATTATTCTTTGTCTGCTCAAATAACACTTCCGTCAGTTTTTGCCGATAATATGGTTCTTCAGCGAAACTTTGAGGCACCGGTTTGGGGATGGGCTAAACCTGGAACTGAAATTTCAGTATCCGGAACATGGAGCAGAATGCCAGCCAGAACTACCGTTGCAGATGAGGATGGGAAATGGATGGTCAAACTAAAGACCACTGATGCTGGCGGACCTTATCAGCTTTACATTAATGATACTGTGATTAATAATGTACTGTTGGGCGAGGTTTGGATTTGTTCTGGTCAATCAAATATGCAGATGGCGGTTGACCGATGCGAGAATGCAAAGGAAGAGATTGCCAATGCCGATTATCCGAACATCCGTTTCTTTTATGTGGCACGCGATAATGCAGATGAACCAAGCCGAAATTGTTATGGAAAGTGGGAACCTTGCTCTCCTAAAACCACAAAATCGTTTAGTGCTGTTGCTTATTATTTTGGAAAAGAATTGCATGAAGATCTTGAAATTCCCATTGGATTAATTCATACAAGCAAGGGTGGATCATCAGCTGAAGCCTGGATAAATTACAATGTATTGCAATCTACTCCCGAAGGAAAATTCTATATTGAGAAATACAAAACAAAAAGTGAAAATGCTGCACCAGGTATTCTCCCTCGCGATCATCATTCACCTGCATCTCTTTATAATGCAATGTTGCATCCGCTCATCCCTTTTGGAATTAAGGGGGCAATCTGGTATCAGGGTGAAGCTAATGTAAAGGAACATGATCGGTATAAAAATCTGATGACCACATTAATTTCTAACTGGAGGAATGAATGGGGCCAGGGTGAATTTCCGTTTTATTTTGTACAAATAGCTCCTTACAATTATCCGCATGAAATTATTGGAGCAGCCCTACGCGATGCACAGCGAAAAACATTAGATGTTCTCAATACTGGAATGGCGGTTACTCTAGATATTGGTACTCCGGAAAATAATCATCCAACAAAGAAAAAAGAAGTTGGACAACGATTGGCGTTATGGGCGTTGGCTAATTCTTATGGCAAAGAAAAGTTGGTATTTAGTGGACCGCTTTATAAGTCAATGAAAAAGGATAGAAAGGAAATCGTTCTTACTTTCGACCACGTTGGAACTGGCTTGGAATGCAAAGGTGATGAGCTGAGCTGTTTTACCATTGCAGGAAACGATCAGCAGTTTTATCCTGCAAAAGCAACAATTGTTGATAACGTTGTGCTGGTATCTTCAAAAAAGGTAAAAAACCCAGTTGCTGTTCGCTTTGCTTTTGAAAATGGCGACGAGCCTAATCTCTTTAATAAAGAAGGATTACCTACTTCTACCTTCCGAACCGATGACTGGAAATTACTTACTGAATTTGTAACCATAAAAAACAATTACGTTGACGAAGCAAGCGGATTTCGCATCTCAATGCATACAGATAATGAAAATGAGATACGATATACATTGGATGGAACGGAACCTACAATCAGCTCGTTACTTTACTCAGCACCTTTTACAATTACCAAAAATGCGATCATAAAAGGGAAAGTATTTGTTGAGGGCACTCCATCACTTACAACTTCTGAATCTGAATTTAAGATTCATTTGGCTACAGGTAAAAAACTTAATTATGTCTCGAAATATGATAAATCGGTACACTGCGGGTGGTGATTGGGGGTTGGAGAATGGAATATTTGGCAGCAAACGCTTTGGTGATGGTAACTGGCAAGGTTTCCAGGGGAAAGATATGGAAGCTGTAGTTGATTTAGGTAAGATGATAGAAGTTTCTTCTGTTAGTATTACCAGTCTTCAGAAAGTGAGTTCATGGATTGTATTACCTGAACATATAAGCATATTCACTTCTGAAGATGGTGTATCATACAAAGAAACCGCAATTATTAAACATGATATTCCTGCAACAAACTTAGCTGCTCTAATTCAACAATTTAAAACTCAATTTGATCCCACAAAAGCAAGATATGTGAAAGTAATTGCAAAGAATTATGGAACTCTTCCTGATTGGCACGAAAGCGCAGGTGAAGACTCCTGGCTTTTTGTAGATGAAATTATTATTGAATAACTAAATCAATTCATTATTAGGATATAAAACAAAGTAATGCAATTTAATCATATCATAGTACTATTAACGATTTCAATATTTGCCTGTTCATTTGCTTATTCTCAGGAACAAATACTGTATAAACAGATCGATACCACCAAATTATTTATGGAGGTATATTATCCTGAAAACATTGATACGGCAAAAAAATATCCTGCCATACTATTTTATTTTGGAGGTGGATGGAATACAGGATCTATTGAGCAATTTGAACCACATGCCAAATACTTCTCAAAGAGAGGTATGGTTAGCTTTCTTGTTGATTACAGAGTGAAAAAAAGACAGCAAACCACTCCCTTTGAATCCTTAAAAGATGCCAAGTCGGCTATTCGGTTTGTTAGAGAACAAGCCGACAAATTTAATCTTGACACCTCAAAAATTGTTGCAGGTGGAGGCTCTGCAGGTGGACATCTTGCCGCTGCTTCGGCGCTTATTGATGATTATAATGAAAGCACTGATAACATGTCCGTAAGCTGCATTCCAAATGCCTTGATCCTTTTTAACCCGGTTATTGATAATGGCCCTGGTGGCTTTGGTTATAATGTAGTAGGTGAGGCTTATAAAAGTTTTTCGCCCCTTCACAATATCAAAAAAGGAGCACCACCAACAATATTATTTTTTGGAACAAATGATAAACATGTGCCCATAGAAACTGCCAATTATTATCAAAAAGTAATGGAAAAAGTTAAAAGCCGTTGCGAGCTGCATATCTATAAAGGCCAGAAGCATGGATTCTTCAACTATGAGAATTTTAAATATTATAAAAAAACAGTTTCCGCAGCAGATAAATTTTTGCAATCGCTTGGATACTTAAACGAGAAACCGAAAGTGAAAATTGAATAGTATTTAGTGCATGTTCCATCAGAAAAAATCATTATGAAAAAATCATTTCTCGGAAATTTACTTGCTGTACTCTCTGTATTATTATTGTTTGCTTGTACCCAGCATACAACCCCGCCAAATATTATTTTGGTTTTGACAGACGACCAGGGATACGGAGATATTTCCGCTCATGGTAGTCCTGATGTTTCAACTCCAAACATGGATAGATTGAAAGATCAGGGAATTAGTCTGGTAGATTTTCAGGCCAGCGCAACCTGTTCGCCAACAAGGTCAGCAATAATGACGGGCAGGCATCCTTTTAAGAATGGCATTACTCACACCATTCTTGAAAGAGAAAGAATGGCCTTGGGAATTACCACCTTGCCCGAGCTCTTAAAACAAGGTGGTTATACAAACGGAATTTTCGGAAAATGGCATTTAGGCGACGAGAAAGAATATCAACCAGAAAGTCGTGGGTTTGATGAAGTCTTTATTCACGGTGCTGGCGGCATTGGTCAGGTCTATCCGGGCTCTTGCGCCGATGCACCAGACAATAAGTATTTCGATCCTACAATAAAACACAATGGCACCTTTGTTAAAACGAAAGGGTTTTGTACAGATATTTTTTTCACACAGGCTTTATCGTGGATAAAACAGAAATCTGAAGAAGAGATACCGTTTTTTGCTTATATCTCAACAAATGCCCCTCATGCACCTTTTATTGCACCCGAAAAATACAAGAAGAAATTTATTGAGGGGAACTACCCCAAAGACGCCCAAGGGTTTTATGGAATGATTGAAAATATTGATGATAATCTGGGTTTATTGATGGGGAAACTCGATGAATGGGAAATTGCTGATAATACAATTTTGATATTTATGTCAGACAATGGAAAAACGGGCCTTCGAAAAAGTGAAATTCATGGTGTGACATATAACGCAGGAATGAAAGGATTTAAAGGCCGTGTTAATGAAGGGGGAACAAGAGTGCCATTTTTTATTCGATGGCCAGAAGAATTATCTTCTGGGGATAAGGTAGATGCCCTTGTTAATCATTATGATATTCTTCCAACAATTGCAGATATTGTAGGGATTGACATCTCTAATATACCAGATATAGATGGGAAAAGTTTTCTTCCATATCTCAAAGATAGCACCTATGAAGCGGATGACAGATACAGATTCTTCCACGGAGGAAGATGGCGACTAAATCCTGAAAATATTTCGAATCAAAAAATAAATAAACATTGGGTTGGAACCATTGAAAGCTCAAACCCCGATAGTTTTATTTACAGAAACTGTGCGGTACGTAACGAGCAGTACCGGTTTGTCAACAACCAAGAGTTATACGATGTTGTCAATGATCCGGGACAAACAACCGACATTGCATCAGAGAAACCAGAAGTTGTAGCTGAAATGAGAAAGGTATATGACGAATGGTGGAGAGGTGTTAGACCTTTTATGGTTAACGAAAATGTTCCATTGGCAAACGAAAAACCATTTTGGATTGAATATGAAAAACAAAAGGAATCGGGTGGTATCAAAAAATGGCAAGCCCGCAATTTAGAGTAATTGAATACATTTTGTGACAAATGAAACGAACAAGAATATTTTTAATCTTATTTACCCTGCTTGTTGCATGTGCTGATAAAAAAGAAAATCCTGATTATCCCAACATTGTGTTAATTGTTGCGGATGATTTAGGTTATGGCGACATATCATGCTATGGCAATACGACAATCCAAACGCCAAATCTGGATTTATTGGCAGCCGAGGGAGTAAAATTTACAGACTTCCATTCAAACGGAGCAGTTTGCAGTCCTACACGTGCAGCGTTAATGACTGGCAAATACCAGCAACGTACGGGAGTTGGAGGGGTTATTACTGCAAAAAGTCACAGGCTGGTCGGCTTAAGCCCTGATGAGACAACCTTAGCCGAGGAACTTAAAAAACATGGCTACAACTGCGGTATGTTTGGAAAGTGGCACCTGGGCTATTCAAAAGAACATAATCCTACGATACAAGGATTTGACGAGTATGTTGGATTCGTGAGTGGGAATATTGATTATCACGCGCACATCGATCAGGAAGGCTACCTCGACTGGTGGAAAGACACGACAATAGAGAATGAGGAGGGTTATTCAACCGACCTGATAACAGCCTATGGTGTACGATATATTAAAGAAAACACGCTCAAAAAGACAGGCAAACCCTTTTTCCTTTATTTGCCACACGAAGCCCCTCACGGCCCCTACCAACGACGGATAGACAAAGTTTTAAGGACGGTTGGCACTCCTGGAACCGAAGCTGTTGCTAATGATAGCATCCCATCCATCTACAAGGAAATGGTTGAAGTTATGGACGAGGGGATCGGTAAAATAGTTCAAACACTGAAAGAAACCGGGCAGTATGACAACACCGTAATACTTTTTGTGTCGGATAACGGGGCAAACCGATTTGGGAACAATGGGAAATTACGGGGATATAAAGCAGGGGTTTATGAAGGGGGAAGTCGTGTGCCAGCAATCTTAACTTATCCAGGTAAAATAAATGGGGGAGGAGTTAATGACCAAATCATTTTGACAATGGATGTATTGCCAACTTTATTGGATATTATCGATCAAAAACCCGAATCAAAAAACATTGATGGGATCAGCATAAAAGATAATTTATTCAACCAAATAAAACTTCCCAAGAGGGATGTGTTTTTCGCTTATAACAATGTAAGTTTTATAAGAAGCGGTGACTGGAAGTTGATCAGGAAAAAAAGAAAAAACGGAGATCACGTCGAACTTTATAATTTGTCGAATGACTTGCAGGAGAGAAATGACCTTAGTTTAGATAATCCTGATTTGATGAATGAAATGATAGAAAAACTTAAACTATGGGAAAAAGATGTGAAAAATGGTGTGAAAGAAGTATCAAAATGAATTCCTTGATTAAAGGACTGAAGCATACGTATAGAAAATTAAACAAACCAAAATCCGAATAAGAATGAACAGGTTAATTACATTGGTTTTAATTCTGACAGGAATTTATTTAAATTCGATAGCTCAGAACATGTCTCCTTCATTTCAAACAAGCTATTTCGAACCTGAAAGAATTATTAAAAAATCCGATCATTCATACTTCATTGATTTTGGCAAAGCTTATTTTGGAACAATATATATACATTCATCATCATCTCAAGAAGATTCAGTTGTAATTCATCTGGGAGAAAAGTTATCTCATTTGAACACAATAGATCGAAACCCTCCTGGTAATATACGATATCAAAAAATTAAACTTACGGACCTTCCTACTTCACCCTTCGTGATTCCTGTTAAACAAGATTTCAGGAATACTAAACCAATAGCTATACAACTACCCGATTCATATGGATATATAATGCCTTTCAGATATTGTGAGATTGAGAATTTGAAAATTCCAATAACAGATATTGAAATTAATCAAAAAGCTCTTCATTATAAATTTAATGACAATGCAAGTAGTTTTTCTTCATCCGACACCATCTTAAATGCCTTATGGGATTTATGTAAACATACTATTAAAGCTACAAGTTTTGCCGGTTATTATGTAGATGGTGATCGGGAAAGGATACCGTATGAAGCCGATGCTTACATAAATCAATTAAGCCATTATGCAGTTGATAGTATTTATTCTTTGGCCAGAAGAACAAATGAATACTTTATCGACCATCCAACATGGCCAACAGAATGGATCTTACATACTTCCTTCATGTTCTATTATGATTACTTGTACACAGGAGATACCAGATCAATAATGAAATTTTATGAGCAACTTAAGATTAAATCACTAACGTCGCTTGAACGGGAAGATGGGTTAATATCAACCCAAACTGATAAGCTGGATAAGAAATTAATGACTGATTTGGGATTTAAGAATGATAAAGCCAGGATTAAGGATATTGTTGACTGGCCAAAGGGTGAAAGAGATAACTACGAAATGCTGAAAGTTAATACTGTGGTGAATGCGTTTTATTACCAAAACCTTATCATAATGTCGAAGATTGCGGGTGCTATAGGCGAAACGAAAGACTCAATAATGTATATTGCAAAAGCAGAAGCTGTCAAGAAATCAATTAACAATAAATTATTCGACAGAGAAACCGGCTTGTATGTTGATGGTTTGGGTTCAAAGCATAGTTCTCTTCACGCAAATATGTTTCCATTGGCATTTGAAATTGTACCTGAATCCCATTCAGAAACAATTATAGAGTTCATCAAATTAAAGGGTATGGCTTGTAGTGTGTATGGCGCTCAGTATCTGCTGGAAGGCTTGTGCAAGTATGATGAAACAGAATATGCATTACAGCTGATTACAGATACTGCTGGCAATCGAAATTGGTTCAACATGATACGTGTTGGTTCCACCATGACATTAGAGGCATGGGATATAGAATATAAAAGGAATTTAGATTGGAATCATGCCTGGGCGACTGCGCCTGCAAACATTATTGTACGGTACTTATGGGGCATAACTCCTGAAACACCTGGTTTTAAAACTATAAGAATTGCTCCGAAACTAATAGGCTTGAATCATACAAGCATTAAAGTACCATCAAGGAATGGTTGTATTTTTGCCAACTATGAGCATCAAAGAAACAAAGAGGTTTATGTCATTATATTGCCTGAAAACACAAAGGCTAAGTTTTATATTGATGGAAGCCCTAAAACTATTAGGATAAATAACTCAAGGATAGAGTTGACCGGCCAATTTATTTTATTAAAAGATTGGGTAAACAGAATTGAAATGAAGTACTAACTTTGACCTTCCTCCGAACTTAAGAACGTATTGATATGACTCCAAAAGACTTAACCTCAGCAAACAACTACAACAACCTGGTTTCTAAAATATCGAATACTTATGTTGAAGGCAGACAGCAAGCTGTTGCAGCAGTTAACCAACATATTACAGAAACCTACTGGAAAGTTGGCGAACATATTGTTGAGTTTGAGCAGGATGGAAAGCAAAGGGCCGAATATGGTACAAAACTTTTAGAACGTTTGTCAAGAGACCTTTCTTTACTTCATGGCAAAGGGTTTAGTGTGAGTAATATTCAACGAATGAGGCAATTGTATTCTGAATACCCAATTTATGCGGAACTTCCGCACAAATTGAGTTGGACTCATTATGTCGAGCTTTTAAAAATTGATGATAAACTGGAGAGAAGCTTTTACGAAAAGCAAAGCATTGATAGAAAAACAATTAAACATGGATGAAGAAAATGGAACCGAATAGAATCCATACCTTTACTATAAAGCATTACCAAATATCGAACACTAAAAACAATTTTAGAGAAATGAAACAGCATTACATTATAATGATTTTCCTAATGGCGATAATTGCCATAACTGGATGCACAAAAAGTGAAAACAATAAAGAAATTCTATGGGTATCAAGTAATCCATCAGCACAATGGCAAGTTGACACTTTAGAAGCAAACAATGATAATCTTGCCAGTGGTTCTGTTATTAAGGTATTTAGTGATAGCAGCCTTCAGACCATTGATGGATTTGGTGCATGTTTTAATGAGCTTGGTTGGGAGGCATTGAATTATTTGGCAGATGCAGAGCAGAAGGAAGTTCTGGAATCCTTATTCGATACTGTATCTGGATGTAAATTCAATATTTGCAGAATGCCAATCGGAGCCAACGATTATGCTTTAGATTGGTATAGTCATAATGAAACACCCGAAGATTTTAATATGGATAATTTCTCGATTGCCCGTGACAGGGAAAGATTAATCCCATATATAAAGGAGGCTCAAAAAATCAATCCGGCAGTTCAGGTTTGGGCATCGCCGTGGTGCCCGCCATCGTGGATGAAGAAAAATAAACATTATGCATGTCAGTGGCATCCGGATGTGAATGATCTTCCAGAGGAGCTAAGTTCAATGGAAGAACTGGTGTCACGCTTTATAATGGAACCAGATTACCTTCAGGCCTATGCTATTTATTTCTCAAAGTTTGTTGAAGAATATAAAAAAGAAGGTATCGAAATTTCTGCTGTTCATGTACAAAACGAACCTAATTCCTCTCAGAAATTTCCATCGTGTGTGTGGAAACCGAAAGATTTAGGAATTTTTATTGCCGATTACCTGGCTCCTGAATTTCACTCCAGAAACTTAGAGACAGAAATGTGGTGTGGAACAATTGAACGCCCTCATATCGAAAGAGTAGATTCTATTTTACAGTATAAAAATGTGCTGGATATTGTTGAAGGAGTTGGTTTCCAGTGGGCAGGTAAGGGTGCTATCCCGAAGGTGAATAAAAAGTATCCATCCCTAAAATTAATGCAAACCGAAACAGAATGTGGAAATGGTACTAATGACTGGGCTGCTGCTGAACACACCTTTAATTTAATGAACCATTACTTTAATAATGGTGCCAATTCGTACATGTACTGGAACATGATTCTTAATGAAACAGGCAAAAGCCAATGGGGCTGGAAGCAAAACTCAATGATATCCATCGATTCGAAGACTAAGAAGGTGGTTTACAATCCTGAGTTTTATTTAATGAAACACTTTAGTGCCTTTATAGAACCGGGTTTCAAGTACGCTAAGACAAGTGATGAAAATTGCCTGGCATTCAAAAATGAAGGAAAATGTGTGATCGTATATTATAATACTGAAGACAAGGCCGTTGAAAAAGAATTTGCGGTCAATGAAACAAAATTTAAAGTTGATTTAAGTCCAAAATCATTTAATACGTTTGTGATTAAGATTTAAGTTATACCAATTCGTGGTACTGTCACCGAATAATCCTGAAAGGATTGAATTTGAATAACCCCGTACGAAGTGCGGGATATAGATGAACGAGGCACTCGAACCCTGAAAGGGTTCAACTTTGAGTGGAGCTTTTTGTTATGGAAAAACAGAGTCCTACATAAATACTGTTATTGATAATTAAGGGAAAATTCTTTCAGAGGATTCTTGCCCATTTTTGCAATAGTTATTCTGAATATATAAATACACGAAATTAGTGATGAAATATACCTGTCTGGTTTTAATTTGTATACTATCATTTTTCGGTTGCAAGCAAGAAAAATCGAAAGTCGATTATGTCAATCCTTCTATCGGTACTGTAACCTATGGTGATAAATCAAAAAGTCAGGATGGAGCAGGAAGTGTACACGGATTTGGTAAAACCTTTCCTGGCGCAGTAACACCTTTTGGTTTGGTTCAACTAAGCCCCGACACTCGTACCGGAGGGGATAATGGTTCGGGATATTCTTGGAATCATTCTACCATAGAAGGGTTTAGTTTTACACACATGAGCGGAGTGGGCTGGTACGGCGATCTGGGTAATTTCCTTGTGATGCCAACCACCGGAAAACTACACACGACCAAAGGAGATGATGACAAGCCGGAAGAAGGTTATAGGTCTCGTTACAGTCATGATAATGAAACGGTAGAAGCTGGTTACTATAGCGTGCTCTTATCAGATTATAACATAAAGGCAGAGCTAAGTGCTGCTCCCAGAGCCGGGATATTAAAATTCACATTTCCTGAAAATGACAGTTCTCGAATTCAAATTGATTTGTCGCGAAGGATTGGCGGAACATCAACGGAGCAGTATATCAAAGTTGTTGATGAAAACACCATTTCAGGATGGATGAAATGTCCTCCCGAAGGTGGTGGCTGGGGCAATGGGCACGGGAAGGCCGACTATACCGTCTACTTCTATTGCCAGTTCAGCAAACCCCTTAAAGATTATGGTGTGTGGAGTGTTGATGTTCCTGAAGGAATGGTTCGGAAAAGAAAGCAGGTTACGGGTAAAGAATTTCAGGATTTGGTTGCCCAGGCCAACATCCATAAAAACATAACAGAGTTTAAAGGCGAACACCTTGGATTTTTCACAAATTTCAAAACTGAAAATCAAGAAGAGATTCTTGTTAAAAGTGGGATTTCCTTTGTAAGTATCGAAGGTGCCAAGTTGAACCTTGAGTCCGATATCCCTCACTGGGATTTTGATAAGGTTGTAGATAATGCGAAATCACTATGGAATGAAGCGTTGGCATCGGTTACAGTAGAAGGAGGAACTGATCGCGATAAAACAATTCTTTATACCGCTCTTTATCATACCATGATCGATCCCAGGGCTTACTCCGATTCTGACGGAAAATATATTGGCGCAGATAAAAATATCCATACAACCGACGATTTTGTTTTTCGGACTATTTTTAGCGGCTGGGATGTTTTCAGATCACAGTTTCCCCTTCAAACTCTTATTAATCCTTCGATTGTGAACGATGAAATAAATTCCCTGATCCAAATAGCTGAATTGAGTAATAAAGGATACTTCCCAAGATGGGAGTTCCTGAATTCTTATTCAGGTTGTATGATTGGTAATCCGGCAGTTTCGGTAATTGTTGATGCTTGTGAAAAAGGTATTCGGAATTATGATGTTGATAAAGCCTTTCGATATTGTAAAAACAGTGTAGATACATTTGGGAACTCAGACTTGGGTTACACGCCCAAAGCAATCTCTACAACACTCGAATATGCGTATAATGATTGGTGTGTGGGGCAGTTTGCCAAATCACTTGGAAAAATTGATCTGGCTGAGGAGTATTTCGAGAAAAGTTTGAATTACCGAAATATCTGGAACGAAGAAGTAAACTGGTTTCGGTCGAAAGATGCTGATGGAGACTGGAGGCGCTGGAAAGGCAAAACAGTCCATGGGCAAGGTTGTATTGAAAGTAACCCATATCAGCAAGGGTGGTTTGTTCCTCATAACATACCTGACCTGACAAAATTGATGGGCGGGCAGGATTCCATTCAAAAGCAGTTAATTCAATTCTTCGAAAAAGCACCTGATGATTTTTTATGGAACGACTATTACAACCATCCCAACGAGCCAGTGCACCATGTTCCGTTTATATTTAATGAAATCGGATTACCACGACAAACCCAGAAGTGGACCAGAAAAATTTGCGAAAAAGCCTACGGAACCGATGCCTATGGCTTGTGTGGAAATGAGGATGTCGGGCAAATGTCGGCTTGGTATGTATTGGCAGCTATTGGAATTCACCCCATCAATCCGGGAGATAATAAATACCAGATTACCAGCCCTGTGTTTAACAAAATTGTTTTGAAACTGGATGAAGAATATTACAATGGAAATACCTTTACAATTATTGCTCACAATAACTCCAAAGAAAATTTTTACATAAAGTCCATTAAGTTGAACGGGAAGAAACTTGATAGATATTGGATAACCCACGGTGAGATAGTGAATGGAGGATTGTTAGAGTTGGAAATGGAAAATTAAATGGGAGTCAATCGAATAGATGGCTTTAGCTTAATTAGAAGAATTCACATTTAAGGCCACCATACGCAAGATTCGCCTGTCTTTGCTTGGTAAAAGGTTTTGTAAAAAAACCTCCTTAGTGAAATAATATCTATTTTTGACATTATGAAAGCTTGCACTTTAATTATCCTTATTGCCTCCATTTTGTTGAGTAGCCCGCCCCAGGTTATTGCAACACCAAAAAATATTGACAGTCTTGAACAAGTTCTCTTGTCGTCTGGAAATGCTGATGAAAAATTCAAAACACTGATTTCTCTCTCTGATTTGTTGATTGATAGTAACAATCCTAAATCATTTCACTATGCAAAAGATGCAGTAAAGTTGGCGAGGGAGTTAGGTAATGAAAGTATGATGGCCCAGGCTTTAGTAAAACTGGCTTATATCAATATAAAAAAATACGATTTGAATTCAGCCCTTATGAATTCAAAGGAATCGATCGAATTGGCATTAAGTAACAATTTTCTGAAAGAGCAGTACCTGTCGTACTTAAACCTGGGGCTTTTATCTATTGAGTATGGAAACCTGTCGAGAGGCTCGGAGTACCTGTTTCTGTCTCTGAAGGGAGCAGAAGAACATAACTTCGAAGATTGTCAGGGGAAGGCACTTAATGGAATTGGAACTATTTACCTGCGACAAGGCAATCACGACAAAGCACTTGAATTTTATCAGCAGTCATTTACCATTTTCGAGCGACTTTCAAAGAAAGAGAGCCTACCTAAGATATACCTTAACATTGCAGCAGCATACGGAGGCATAGGGTATTACGATAAGGCTCAGGATTATTGCCAGAAATCCTTAATGCTTAGTCAGGAAATTAATGATATTTACACCGAAGGTTTGTGCTATCTTAATTTGAGCTTGTTATACCGGCAAATGAATGATACAAGCCTTTCGCTCATCAACCTGCGTAAAGCCAGCGAAATAGCAGATCGAATCAATCATCTGGTTTTAAAAGGTAATTCGCTGGTGTTTTACAGTTCGCTTTATCATTCGAACCAAGACTTTGCGAAAAGTGTGAGCTTTGCAATGGCTGCCTATCAGCTGGGAATAAACGAGACTATGCCCATACTTGTTCGTACATCCACCAGATATCTTCATCACAACTTTGCCCTGTTAAACCAATACGATAGTGCCTATAAATATCAGGAAATACATACTGCTTACACCGATAGTTTCAGGAACGAAAAAGCGGTAAATCAGGTTATCTTATTAGACATGAAACACAACCACGACAAAGAACTGGAGCGAAAGCAATACCTGGTTGAGATACAAGGCAAAAAAATCCAGCTTCTCCAAACCACAATATTTGCAATTGTACTGATATTGATAGTAATTTTCCTCACTTTCCTCTTGATTTACAGAAAAAAGAAAAATCAGGTAAAACAAGCCGAACTCGTAAAAAAGAATCTGGAAATCGACCTCGATTTCCGCAATAAAGAGCTAATGACCAATGCCATGTACCTGTTGAAGAAAAGCGAGTTTATGCATAATATTGCTGATGAGTTAAAAAAATCAATGCAAAAATTCGCCCAGGACAATCAAAAATATTTAATCAAAATTATTACTGAAATACACCAAAACACCTCTGAGGACAATTGGAAAGAATTTGAAACACGATTCCAAAAAGTTCACTTTGATTTCAATGAATCCCTTAGCAAGAAATTCCCTTCGCTCACACCAAACGAGTTAAAGCTTTGTGCATTTCTGAAACTAAACATGACAACCAAAGAAATTGCTGCCATCACCTATCAATCGACCAATAGCATTGAAGTGGCCCGATACAGGCTTCGTAAAAAACTGGGCCTGGAAAACTACGATAACCTGATTGAGTTTTTGAACCAGGTGTAGCCCATCATTCTACTTAAGATTGTAGTTGCGTCTTTAGCTCGCTTCTCTTCTAAAGTCAATTTGTAGTAGCATCGGCAATGCCCATTGTAACTAGCGATACCGAAAGCTTTTGGTAGGTTTTCTGCGGATCCAAGAGCTGTCAGATTTTAAATGAAATTGGTATTACAAAAACTTTTTCGCGACAAATTCATCAAACCTCGGTTTATATTGTTTGCTAATGGGGATGCGCTTCTCGCCAAAAAGAATCCGGTCACGCTCTATGGTTTTAATTTTATTCAAAGAGACAATAAACGAACGGTGTACCCTCATAAAGCGGTCTAAAGGAAGTTTTTCTTCCAACGACTTCATAGTTGAATGAAAAACAATTGATTTTGATGAATTTTCAGTGTAAAGTTTTACATAGTCTTTTAATCCTTCGAAGTAGAGAATGTCATCGAATTCAATACGGTGTATTTGATAATCGGCTTTAACAAATAAATAATTTTCGTTTGTGTTTATTGGTGTTTCAGATTCCTTGGATCCGACTAAATCAAAATATTCCTTAGCATGCTTAACCGAATTGGCAAATACCTCGTAACTAATGGGTTTTAATAAGTAGTCGAGGGCATGAAGCTGAAAGCCTTCTACGGCGTATTTGTCGTAGGCTGTGGTAAATATCACCTTGCTGTTTTTGTCTAAAGTACGGGCAAACTCAACACCTGACAAGTCAGGCATATTAATATCAAGGAATATAAGCTGCACCTCGTGTTCCTGTAAAAACTCCGATGCGTCAATGGGGTTATCGAACTCCGCAAGTAATTCGAGATATGGGATTTTCTTAATATGTGAAACAACTATCCCCAAAGCTATCGGTTCGTCATCTATTGCTATGCAGCTTATCTTAGTCATTTATTCCGCTTTTAAAAGGTACCGTTAATTGTACGTGATACTCTTTGTTCTCTTTATTAATATCCAACTTAAAAGAGCTGCCATAAATCAAATCTAATCGCTTTTGAATATTCGCTATACCAACTCCTCCTTTGGTTTCATTTTGTTCCCGATTTGTTGGGATACTATTTTTACATTCGAAAACAGCCTTGTTGTTTTCTGTTTTTAGCAGGATAGAGATAAACGAGTTTTCACGATAACTAATCCCATGCTTAAATGCATTTTCAATAAAAGGTATAAACATTAATGGAGGAATTTTTTCATCAGGGATTTTTTCATCAATATCAACATAAAGCTTAACTTTTGAGCTCAAACGCTGTTGCATTAACAAAATATACTTCAAATTAAAGTCAAACTCTTTTTGTAATTCAATGGTATTGCTATTTGAATCGTAAATAAGGTAGCGCATTAAGCCAGAAAGTTTTTCAACTGCTTGCTGTGCTTTATCGCTATCAATAGCAATTAATCCATAAATGTTGTTCAAGGCATTAAAAAAGAAATGAGGGCTGATTTGATTTTTCAAGAAAGCCAACTCGGAATCGACACGGGCTTTTTCAATTTCTTTTTGAGTAGATTCATTTTTCCTGAGACGTTGAATGATTGCCATTCCGCTACTAAATCCCAATACAATTAATAACAGGAAGAAATTATCGACAAGTTTAGGGTGTAATCCAAACCTGCTTCTGCTTTTTGGGCGAATACTACCTTCGGGTAGATTGTTGTTCGGACGTAAGCTTTCTAATTCAATAACATCGTATAAATACTGAGAAATGGCTAGTAATAATACAGTAAACAAAAACAAGATAGTAAAGAAGGAAATCCTTCGTTTAGAAAAAAAGAAACGGGGAACTATAACCAGATAGTTTACATAAAAAGCTACAATCATAAATGATAGTTGATAATAATAACTGTACATCCAGTAAATGGCACGCTCGTTTTCCCTATCGAAAACAAAGATTGGCAAAATCAGAAACAGGAGCAAACCAATAAAGTGTGGCAACCACTTTTCTATTTTATCTTTTGAAAAAATCATATTACAAATATAAATTTAATCCGCTGCGCGGGAAGTGACTAAGTTGAACATAGAATTGACACGATAATAGGTTATACCATATAAGGCATATAAGAACATATAAGATACATTTATTTTCTCATATGACCTTATATGCCTCATATGGTTAAATGAAATGCGTTGATGTTTCACATTCAATGTTTTAGAAAGATGGGATATGAGATTCAAAGTTCCTAATCTGTAATCAGATTATATTTAAACAACATGTTGGTAAAAGTGGGGGTCTGGCACCCAAAAATCCCCAACGAAAATAAATTGCTTATTGTTGGGGATTCGGTATTCAATAATTAATATGTTCTTTTTCATTTTCTTAAATTTTTAAATTAATATTTATTCGTGTCTGAGTGCCTCAATGGGGTTAAGGGCCGAAGCTTTGCGTGCCGGGTACCACCCAAAAAACACTCCTATAAATGTGCAAAACAAAAAGGATAGCAAGATGGATTTAGTTGTAACCAGAACGGGCCATCCAAGGGCATTCTCTACAATATTCGAACTTAGGATACCACCCCCAACACCAATAATTCCTCCGAGGATACTCAACAACATTGCTTCCAATAGAAATTGCCGTAGTATATCTCTCCCTTTTCCACCAATAGACATTCGCAAACCAATTTCGCGTGTACGTTCGGTAACCGATACATACATAATATTCATAATGCCAATGCCGCCTACGACCAACGAAATTGCCGCAATCGATCCCAGCAAAACCAACATCATTTCCGATATCGAACCGAAGTTGCTGATCAATTCTTCCTGTGTCCTGATTTCAAAATCATCATCTTCACTATCGCTCAACTTATGCGATAATCGTAAAAGCTCGGTTATTTCAGTGCTTGTTTCAGTAATTAAGTCTTCCGATTTGGCCGATATTACGATTGCCCGTAAATAGTTTTGCCTGAAAAGCCGCTTCATTACTGTTGTGTACGGTGCCAGAATCATATCGTCCTGATCTTGCCCAAAGGTATTGTCTCCCTTTTCTTTTAAAGTACCTATTACCTTAAACGGGATATTGTTAAAGCGGATGGTTTTGCCAATGGGATCTTCATCTTCGCTAAAGATATTTTCAATTATGGTTTGCCCTACTAAACATACTTTAGCAGCAGTCTTAATTTCTTTTGTAGAATAAATTCGCCCTGAAGCAATTTCGTATTTTTTTATGTGCGGATAATCTTCATTACCACTATAGATTGAAGTAGGCCAATTGTTCGATCCATAAACAATCTGGCCACTCCCGTCCATCTCGGGCGAAACTGCATCTATTAAAGTGCTGTTGTTTTTTAAGTAAGTTACATCTTCGACATAAAGAGTAGGCGACGACGAACGACCTTGACGCACACCACCTACATTTTGGCTGGCAGGTATTACATTGATCAGGTTGGTGCCCATTGATGATATGGTTTCGCGAATACTGGCACTTGAGCCATAACCAATTGCCAACATAGCAATTACCGCTGCAACACCGATTACAATACCAAGCATGGTTAAAAACGAACGCATTTTATTTCGTCTAATGGCAGCTATTGCAATTTTTATCAGGTTTAAAAATCTCATTTCATTATTCTTTTTTAATAAACTAATATTCAAACTCTACTTTGTTCTCAACCACTTCTGACAAAGCTTCCAAAGCATTTTCTCTGTTCTCCACCGCAATATCTTTTATAATTTTCCCATCACGAAAAACCACATTACGGCTCGTGAAGGCTGCAATATCAGTTTCGTGGGTTACAAAACATATAGTCATTCCTTTTTCGTTAAGCTCTTGAAAAAGGGCCATAATTTCGTACGATGTGCGAGTATCAAGATTTCCGGTTGCTTCGTCGGCAAAAATCACTACAGGATCATTCACTAATGACCGTGCTATAGCCACACGCTGTTGTTGTCCCCCCGACATTTGGTTCGATAAATGCTTCATCCGATCTTTTAATCCCACAGCAACTAGAGCCTTTTGGGCCCTTTCTTTTCGCTCGGCATTACCAACCAAAGGATTGTAAAGCAAGGGCAACTCTACATTTTCCAGGGCTGTTGTGCGTGGCAAAAGGTTATACGATTGAAAAACAAAACCAAGTTTTAGATTCCGTATGGTCGCCAACTGGTTTTTATTTAACGATTTTACATTTTCTCCATCCAGATAATAATCTCCATTGGTAGGCAAATCCAAGCATCCTAAAATATTTAATAAAGTTGATTTGCCGGAACCACTTGCTCCCATTATAGCCAGAAACTCACCTTTTTGAACAGAGAGGTCTATTCCATTAAGAGCCTTAATGGTTTCCTCTCCAACAACATAGTGCTTTTGTAAGTTTTGTATTGATATGATTACTTTACGTTCCATTTTAAAAGATTATCAAGTTTTTAGATTCTGTGTTCATGGTTTAACGTGGTGGGCCTCCTCCACCTTTGCGTGCGGGTCTTTCTTGTACAAATGGGCTTTTTTGCTCATCGTCGTTTGATGATGATTTTACTTCTTTGGAATCTTCTCCTATTTCAAAAGAAGTGACTACCAAATTACCTTCATCTAAACCTGATATTACCTCTAAGTTGGAGCCATCGTTTATTCCCACCTCAATAACAACAGGACGCATAAGGTCACCTTCTTTTACCCAGATCATTTTGTGTGAATCGTCTAATTTTCCGTGCCTTCCCTGAGGTGAACCAGGCCTTTCGCCAACACCCGTTTTTGGCCGGTTCGCCTGCTCATCTACCGGGAACTGATCCATATAAGATTCCAACAATTGTCTGTCAGGAATAAAACGGGTAGCTTTTGCGGCCAACAGCAAAACATCATCTGCTTCCTCAACAAAATCAGTTATACTGGCTGTCATGCCCGGTTTTAGTTTTAGCTCTGGATTTTCAAATTCAACAATTACGGTATAGGTAATTACATTCTGCGATTCTGACGGTTGCAACCGAACCTCTGAGATTTTGCCCTGAAACGTTTCATCAGAAAAGGCATCAACAGTAAACTCAACCCGCTGACCTGTTTTTACCATACCAATATCGGCTTCGTCAACATCGGCCTCCACCTGCATGGTAGAAAGATCGTTGACAATGGTAAACAACTCAGGGGTATTCATGCTGGAAGCAACTGTTTGCCCTTCTTCTACCGCACGGTTCAAAACCACCCCGTCAATTGGCGAATATATCGAAGCATAAGACAAATTGCGCTGTGCCCTTTCCAGGTTTGCCTTTGCCGATTTTACTTCTGCTTTACTTGTTTTATAATTGTATAGAACCAGATCGTAATCGCTTTTTGCCAATAAATCTTTATCGAACAAAGCTTTATTTCTTTCCAAACACGATTCCTGATATTCAAAATTTGCTTCGATCCTTTCTAAATCGGCTTCGGCATTTTCTAAACTCGATTGTAAAGTTGATTTGTCCAACTCGGCAATCAATTGTCCCTTTTTTACAACCGAGTTAAAATCAACATAAAGTTTTTCGATAACCCCCGACACCTGTGTTCCCACAACAACCGTGTTTGTTGCTTCCAACGTTCCGGTTGCGGTAATGGTGTTGCTTATCGATCCTTTCTCCACTTCTACGGTGGAAAAAACATATTCCGAATCTTCTGTGTTTAAATACATAAAGGCGGACAGAATCCCTGCTGCTACTACAAAGCCAAAGGAATAAGTAAGATATTTTCTTTTGTTTTTTTTCATTTCTTTATTTTTTTTCGATTACAATACAATTGAATTTCCCAGGTAATAGTCTATAATCTTATATTGAAGAATAAGATTGTATTTGGCTTGTGTGAACTTGTTTTCAGCAATAATTAAATTGTTTTTTGATTGAAGAAAATCAACAGAGTTGAGCATACCCTGTGTAAACATTTCATTGGCTACCTGGTACGATTCTTTTTCGGCTTCCAATTGTTCCTGCAAAGCTGAATAGTTGCTTTGTGCTGTTTGTGCATCGGTACAAGCTTTCTCAATGTATTTTCTTAAGTTGATTTTTATATCTAATAATTCTAACTCCGAATTATTGACTTGTATTTGAGCTAGCTTAACTTGTGTTTTGGTTTGTTTCCGTTGATAAATAGGAATGGATAAGTTAAGCCCCACATAGGGATTTACGCTGTTGGTAAATTGATCTCCAAAATTAAGATTGTTGAAATTTGAAGCATATCCGGTACTTACCCCACCGTTTAAAGTTAAGCTGGGCATGAATCCTGATTTTGCAATGCTAATTCCTGTTTTTGCACTTTCTATATTGAGTATAGCCGTTTCAACATTTGGTTGAATCCCCAAAGCAACTGCATATACAACTTCCGAATTGGTCTCAATATCATGGTTGATTATTAAATCAACGTCGGGTTGTTGAATATCAAAATCGTCGGATACTGGCATATTCATCAGCTGCATTAGATAAACCAAGGTTAAACGCAAACTGCTTTCTGCTTCGGTAAAGGTAGTTTTGTCGCTTGCAAGTTGTGATTTTATATTGAGCAAATCGGAAAGGGAGATAGCTCCTGCTTCTTTGCGTGCTTCGGCGTATTTTAATTGTTTTTGAGTTGCTTCTAACTGTAACTTAGCGTTCTTCAGGTTATCTTTTGCCAATAAAACATCAATAAAAAATGACAGAACATTTATACTTAAAAGCTCCTCCTCTGTCTGAATATCCGATTCAGCTGCCTTAAGATTTATTTGATCCTGGAGAATCGTATTTTTAAGCTTTAATTCATTGTATAATGTTACTTGCGAACCAAGCGAAGCATTTACCGAATTGTTGCCATTTCTGCTCCATTCGCTAGTCGTTGTATTGTAACTACCTGTTGAGCTTAGCTGCTGATTAATCCCCAGTTGGAGATTTGGTAATCGTGCTGCTGTTGATTGTTCGAGATATGCATTTTGGGTCGCCACATTGTTTTGAACCCGGTTAATATCAGTGCTTTTTTCAATAGCATAGTTGATACAATCTTCAAGTGAATATAGCTCTGTTTGTGCCATCAGTGAAAGAGGGCTAAATAGAGCTATAAATATTATGATAATGTAAAACTTCA
>CAYLZH010000003.1:51415-61972 GCA_964388245.1 uncultured Bacteroidales bacterium | reverse complement strand
TTTGCTAAACGGGTTGGGATAGTTTTGACTTAAATAATAGGGATTAATGGATGTTTGTGGACGGTTTACCTTCCCAGTAATTGCTACATTGTTTGTTTGATAATACGCATTGCCCGATAACCATTTTTCAACAACTAATTCTTCCATGCCGCCATTTGCGATATGCAGGAGGCGGATATGGAATTCTTCGCCCGGGTACAGGCCATCTTTCATGGAAGTTGTCGGGTCGTCGCCCCAAACCGTAACGGCAAGGTTTTGAAGTTGATACACTGCCGAGCCTACAAGCATGTTTTCTGAGTCGAAAACACCCACTTCATCGCCATACATTGGTTTAATATTCCATGAATTATCGGAAATTCCAAGCGACAGGTTATTATTGGTTTTTATATGGCAAACAAAATTTTGCGGATTAACTTTTCTTGTATGGGTTTTAGATGGGCCGTTGTACGGATTAGCCGGATAGGTTAAGGTATCAGCACCGCTCATCTGTATCTCGTACCCTTCCCCGGTTTCCATGGTTACAAGGTAGTTTATGTTATATTGAGGCCAGTAGACAATCCCGTTCTCATCTTTGATAATGGTTACATTGCTAACGATAGGCTCCAGAATAGGTTCCACCAGTTCATCGCTTTGCATTAAATAGCCGAGCAGTATCCAGTCTGGCGATGTACTTGTTAGCGGAACGGGTGTATTTTCAGGGCGCAAAGCCAGTCCTTTTACGATCAGGGTATCTTTTGCACCCATATTTATTTTATATGCCTTTCCGGTTTCAATAGTAAGCAGGCTATTGTAGTATGGATTGGGTGTGTAATAAGATGTATAGTCCTCGACCCTTATCACGTTTTGATCGATTTCCTCTAATATATTTTCTATGCTGTCGTTTAAGGGATCAATAAAAGTTGAGAAGATGTTCCATCCCGAATCGAGTATAATTTCCTGTTGCTGGTACAATTCTAAGATTTTGCTAATGCCGTCTTCTTCAAATTCGTCTGTTTGTGGATAATCAGGGTCATAATCGGCATAATAAATATGGCTTTCGTTATATGCCGAATCCCATACGATCCAAGTGTATTTTTCGTTTTCGGTAAATCCACTACCGGTTGAATCCTCGCCATAAACAATAAGGGTATCAGTGTTATCTTTCCAATCAATAACTCCTGCACACATAAATTCTCCATTATCCCGGTAGAATCCACCAATCATATCGCCTTTATTTAATCTGCATTCTTTGTGGATTATTACACTTGCTGCAACGCTTGTTTCATTCAGGCAATTGCCCCAAATGTTTAATGTGCTTTCCCGTTCATAAGCCCCAATGTCTGTTATATTGCACTGTGGACGTAAAGTATACTCAAAATCGAACGTAGGGGCATCTGTATTAGTTCCGGTATTGTAGGCAGGAGAAGTTGGTTTTATCATGTAATTGTAATTTAGTGCGTCATAAAATCGAACATCATTGATATCATCTGTTTTATAGTTGATATCATCGTATTGTGTATAACTTCCAACTGGATTCTCAAAATTTACATAATTACCTGATCCAGGATTAACTATTATGTTGTTGATAACATAAAAATGCGCGGGTGTTTGTCCACTTAACTTAACTCCATCAGTTTTAGTTGAAATAATGTTGTTATTATAGGCAGAAAATTTAGCGTCAGAATAAATATTATCACTACAGTTAGTATTATTAATCCACCCCAGCCATATACCATGAACATATCCGGATGTTGTGCCATAGGTAAAGTCTGTGCCGGATTCAATAATTAAGTTATTGAATAATTCTACATCATGCCAGGGTTTTCCTCCGATACCTGACCCCAGGTTCTTTTTCACAATGTTATTATAAATATCAATATTCCTTGTTCCACCACCTAACCATATTCCGGTACCTTGTCCGCCTTGTCCATTTAAACCTCCATACAAAATGTGATTGTCGTAAATCTTATTGGTTCCTTTAGCACTGGATACCTGTATTCCATCCTTTCCAAAAAATTCACAGCGATTATTGTAAATAGTTACATTTTCAAGATAAGGATCTTCATATTCATAATCTGTTGTAGTATTTTTAATATCCCAGGCTGTACTTCCAATGTATAAAGCAACACCTCCAATATGATGGATATAATTGTTCCTGATAGTAATATTCTTTTGTATAAACCCGGTTCCGGATGATAGTCCTGTATATTCTCCCCAGGTAGATTGATCCGATGCTAATGCCTGTGGATTAGACAAAATGCCTGCACAATCGTTATTTACAAAGCTTCCATGAGTTATTTCAATTTGCTCAATAACAAAATCACTACTTCCGTTTTTGGTGCTTATTCCTACTGCACTATTTGTCCCTCCATCCAGTTCAAGTTTGATCCCATAATCTTCGTTGGGAATACCGTCACCGGTAAAGATAAAATATTCGCAATCGATAAAATTAATACAGTAGTTAACGGATGTAGAAAATGTTACCAGGTCATTACAAGGACGAACAATAATTTCATTACCGGCACTACCTGATAGATTGCTAATTATTAACTGATTTCTTTCTCCGTTTGCATCTCCTTCAATGCAAACGGTTTCACCTTCATCCACTCCGTATACAGCAGCATCCCAGGATGTTACATTATGACTTATTGTGTAATCACACCCTGTATTGTTACAAGCCGGGGTTTGTGCAAAAGAATAATTATTAATTAAAATGAATATTGGTATAATTATAATCAATTTTGGTTTCATAGTCTTTAGTTTTTTTTGTTCAGATTATTATGCATAAGCAGATTTACCATACCTGAATGATTTTTGGAACCATTTTGATCAGATATGCTGATACAATTCAAATGTAAGAAAAACAATCTACCTCAACAAATTAATGGTGCCCTTTTTCGAAAGGACCTGGCCATCCCATGTTTCCACTTTTACCATGTAAACATAGGTGTCGACAGGTTGCTGAATGCCTTTGTATTTGCCATCCCAACCCAGCTTGATATCATCGGTGTGGAAAACAAGCTCGCCCCAGCGGTTGAATATTTTAAATTCGAGCAATTGTTTAATTCCCCAGCCTTTTACTTCAACTACATCGTTGTTATTGTCGCCATTTGGTGTAAATAAACTTGGGACATCGAGCGAAAACTTCCAGTCGACATGAATAAACAACGAATCGGTTGCTACATAGCAGGTGTCGCCATTGGCCATTGCAATCATGGTAACAGTGTACATTGTATCGTGCATGGGTTGAAATCCGGGGCTGTAACATGTCGGGCAGCTTAGATTGTCTGGTGGTTCCCAAATATATTCAACATTATATAAAGGATCGCCATTTAGGTTAAGAATATCACCTACAACAATGCTCGTATCCGAAAGGCCTATCGATGGAAGCGTTTGTACAAATACATATACACTTTCTTCGTTCTCGCACGATTTTTCGTCAGTAACATGTATGGTGTAATACATTGGAACAGGCGGGGTGGCAACCGGGTCGGGTATAATAGTACTGCTAAGGTAATCGCCCGGCGTCCAGTGATATTGGTAGTTTGGATCGATCAGGGCATTTAATTGCACACTGTCGCCAAAGCAGATTTCATGATATGGATTGGCAGCTATAGTGGGTGGTGGATATACATAGATTTTTTTTGATGTTTCGACAGCAGGGCAAACCGGACTGCCAACAATTTGAACAACCGTGTAATCACCGGGCGAATGAAAGGTATGATTAGGGTTTTGTTCCCAGCTTTCGCCACCGTCGCCAAAGTACCAGTGCCAGTTACTTGCTCCTGATGATTTATCGATGAATTCAACATTAAGTGTGTAGCATTCGGCTGTATCCTCATCGTTTGGCCCCCTGAAAAAACCGGGCCGTACATCATGGATGTTCAAAACTTCTGAATCGCTGCCATCGCACTCACCATTTTTATAATGAAGCCACACTGTTAGTGAGTTTGAGAGTGATGTAATATTGTATTCATGAATTTCCTGGAAATTGGTCCCGATGGTCCCATCGCCAAAATCAATAATAAACTCTTCAACATCTACCTGATTATGTACTGAAACAACAATAGCATCGCCAAGGCATATTTCATGGCTGCTTAACTGTAGATCGGCACTTACATCGAAAACTTCGAACCAAAATGTATCGGGTCTGAAAACAGGGCATGATGGCGTATAAATTGATACACTTACCGGGTACATGCCCGATTCGGTAAAAACCCAGTTGGGGGAATGTTCATAGGATATTGGCCCGCTACCGAAATCCCATAAGTAGGTATAATTTTCATGAAGGTGCGGTGCCGATACGTTGATAGTAAAAAAAGAGTCGATAATTACATCGGCACAATGATTACCGTTATAGCTAATATCGATGTCGCATGTTGGATCATCAATAATGATGTAATTATTCAGGAGTGTATCTGCAAGACATCCTCCATCGTTGATTAATAATGAAATACTGTAGGTTCCTCCTTGTGTGTAAATATGCCAGGGATCGATTTCGTTTGATATATTTCCGTCGCCAAAGTTCCAGGTAAATTGCGGGCTCAATCCTATGTAGACCGATTCGTTGGTAAAATACAGTGTATCATCCTTACATAAAAATTTATCCGAAACCGTGAATTCAGGTACTGGTGTCGATGCTAAAACTTCGACCTGTACTGATCCGGTACAGCCTATGATATCTGTAATAGTTAAACTTAAAATATATGCACTGTCGCTATAGTAAGTAAAAGAATCGAGAGGATTTTGCAGGTAGGATGTATCGCCCTGGCCAAATATCCACTCCCAGGCCACAAGTGTAGTATCGGCAAAAGTATTATCGGCAAAGGTACTTGTGAGGGGTGTACACCCTGATGGTGGTGTAATTCCGGGTTCAGGTTCGGGCTGAAATACTTTTATCCGGTGTTTAACTGAGTCGGAGCACTCATTGATGTCTTCGATATAAAGCCGTACCCAGTATTCTCCCGCCTGATTGAAAGTATGATCGATATTTACATCAACAATTGTATCGGACTTTTCGGTCCCATAGAACATATAGGTTTCGCCATCGTCGAAATTCCATTGAAAGTATCCAACTTTTCCACCATACATAAACTGGTCGTAAGCGCTTGATAAAAAAGGATCGAATGTGATTAGTGTCCCCGCACAGATCAATGATGAATCCATTTCAAATTCTGCAATAGGATTACTTACATGTATTGGGATATCATGAATAAACTCGCACCCGGTAGTATAGTTGACCAATATCAATTGAGCCACGGTGTCTAAGTTCTGTGTATATAAATGATCTGCAAGGATATCTACTGAATCATAGGGGCTCCCATCGCCAAAATTCCAGTAAAAAGCATCAGCTTCCATTATGGTGTCAACTATTTCCTGATTAGGAGAAAAATGATAAAGGTACGGCTCGGAACAATCGAAATCTGCCTCGCCAAATCCGATAGGGCCCATTATATAAAATAAATCAAAAACAGTGGTATCGGAAACACACATATTATGGACTGATATTAACTGAAGGTCGAACCAACCCAGGTATAATGGGGTCATAATTACCGTATCGTAGTTGGTGTCGTACGAATTACCGGCACTAAATTCCCATTTGCAATAATCGATAATACTATCCGGTTGCGACAGGTTAAGCAAAATAACATCATCGGATGCACATATGGAATCGTCGGACAATAGTTCGAAATCAGGAAAAGTTTCCATCCCTACCTGAACATATTGAATATCGATATACTCACAGCCCATTAAGGTAGTGGATGTTAGGGTAATTGGGAAATACCCTGTGTCGGGAAAGAGCTCGGGTGGAGGTTGTGGGCCGTTATAAACAGTGCCATTGCCCAGGGTCCACTGATGACTCACAATGCTGTCGTAGGGTGAGTCGTAGGTTGAAAACAGTGAGTAATGAACAGTTAATGGCACACAACCACCCAGGGGAACAGGATCCATCACAATACGGGGCAGGTAGGTTACAATGCTGTCGTAGGTTATATCTGTGCATCCAAAAGGGCTTGTAACTTCAAGCGATACAATGTAGGTTTCGTTGCTGTACATTTCAAGCACCGGGGTTAAAGAATTCAATGTGTGAACCGGATTTTGGACATAATAGGTGTCGGCAACAACCATGTTTATAGGTGCATAAAACGAATCGGGCGGGGCTACTATCCACATCCAGCTGGCCATGCCATTTGAATTATTTGTAACCGATAAATCAACAAGGTTTATATCGGTTGGAATAGTACAAACATACCAGGGATCGGGAGTGATGTTTGCATGAACCGATTCAACAAAAATACTTCGTGTTATGTTATCGGAACAATCCCCATCGAGGCTTGCTGTAAGACTAATATAATAAGTTCCACCGATATGAAAGACGTGAATAGGGTTTACATCGGTGGAATTTCCGGTTGACAGGTTCCAGTTATATTGATTTGCTCCTGTTGACTGGTTATCGATTTGAAAGGTATCGCCGGCACATATCGTATCGGGCATTTCAAAATAAGCAGTAACCGAATCTATTCTTATATATCCTGTTTCGGTTTTTGTATTATTACAGCCATAGGTGTCGGTTGCTTTTAGCGATACATCGTAATAACCGTAGTCAAGATACTCATGGCTTGGATTCTCTATTGCTGAAGTAGGCGAAGCATCGCCGAAATCCCATTCGTAAACCAGGGCTCCTGTGCCGGTATAGGGTGTTGAGAAATTCTGAAATTGAACAACAGCCGGAAATTGACAAAACTGTTTGGGGTTACCATCGAAATTAATAATCGGAAGCCCCCTGGCGTGTACATAGTTTGGCTTATGGTGCAAATCGGTACAGTTATTTACATCGGTTACCTTTAACGAAACCGAATAATCAAATCCTCCGAAAGTGTAGGTATGGCTTGGGTTGGTATTGTTTGTATAGGTGTTTGAGTTGCCATCGCCATAATCCCAGTACCAGGTTACAATCGGATAACTGACTTCAGAAGGGCTTGAATTTTCAACAAACTCGGTGGTTAAAGGTACACATCCTGAGTTGGTCTGGCCCGAATGTGAAAAATTTGCCGATGGGTTTGCGAAAACTATAATCGTATTATTGGCTGTTGCAGAACCACTTGCATCGGTTACTGTAAGGCTTACAGTATAAGTGCTTGTATTATTATTGACGGCGATATAGGTTGCTGTTGATATTATGGTATCGGAATTATTCCCATTGCCAAAACTCCATAAATAGCTGGTTCCCGATTGATAATCAGGAGTAAAAGTAACTAACAGTGGAGAGCAACCCTGCGATACACTTGCAGTAAACTCTGCCGATGGCTGGGCATGAATTATTAAAGGAGTATAAATCAGGATGAAAAGAAAAATTGTTTTTTTGATATTTCTTATAGATGGGGACATGTGACAGGTTTTTTTTCGAGGTTTAAGTTATTAATTATCCATAAGAATATGTATCGAGAAACATTTATCTGTTTTATACAAATGTAAAATTTTTCTTGTGATTTTTTTATCCTTAAATTTATAATTTGTTTTTCAAATGATTGTCTGGCAAATAATTTCATAATCATTCAACATTGTGCTATCATAAAATACTATTTTTGTTCTGATTAATTAATTATCTTGAAATTTAAGACACAATATTGGACTATGGGGTTGTCAATCCGACTATTTTTTCTTGGCATCCTGCTCACTTTTTTTGCGTGTAACCCAGCCCGTCATCTCGCCGACGATGAATATCTGCTTAAAAAGAATAAGATAGTATTAAAAGGAAATCCACAAAACATTCATATTGATGATCTTGAGAACTTTGTAAAACAAAAACCCAATACACGGATCCTTGGCTTGTCGCCATTTCATTTACGGATGTATAATTTTCTTAATAAGGGAAAAGAACGAAAAGTAAAGGAAAAGCTGAAAAAAGTTATCGGGGAAGAACCTGTTATTTACGACGATTACCAAACCAATAAATCATCGAAACAGTTGTTGCTTTATATGCATAGTAAAGGTTACTATAATGCAAGAGTAAGCGATACCGTTAAGATCCGAAGAAAAAAGGCAAGGGTGAAATATACAATACAAACAGCCAGACCTTTTAAAATAAGAAAATTTGATTTCGCGATTACCGATACCTTAATCAGAAACCTTGTGCTGCAGGACACCTCGGGAAATACTTTATTGCATCCGGGTTCGATATTCGATTTTGATATTTTAGAGAATGAACGGGAAAGGATGGCAAAGTTTATTCGTAATAAAGGCTACTACGCTTTTTCGAAAGATTTTATCGATTACCTGGTCGATACGGCCCATAATACCAGGCAGGCCGATATTGTTATGAGGATAAAGCTTCTTTCATCGCGCAATCAGGATAATAATCCGGTTTCGTTCAATCATAACAAATACCGAATCAGAAGTGTAAATGTTTATGTCGATCTAAACCAGGGATTTGCCAAAAAGGATAGCTCATTTGTAATCGAACCGCCCGATACAATAATACTTGACAATACTTCTTTTTATTTCATCGGGAAAATGGCT
Source organism: uncultured Bacteroidales bacterium (assembly GCA_964388245.1). Classification (GTDB taxonomy): domain Bacteria; phylum Bacteroidota; class Bacteroidia; order Bacteroidales; family M50B96; genus JAIOYV01. The sequence continues at coordinate 53,473 of CAYLZH010000003.1, read as the reverse complement.
GTAAAGCCCGGCGTTCTGCTCTCGAACATCGAAATAACGCCCGATAACTTATTTTCAGAAGAAAGTATAAACAAAACATACCGTCAATTATCAAGCTTACAGCAGTTTAAGCTAATCAATATTCAGTTTGAAGAACTTTCTGATTCTGCAGGTAGTCCAGAGTCAAAGTTACTCGATTGCCATATTCAGTTAATGACTTTGGTATCCCAATCGTATCAGGCCGAACTGGAGGGGACTAATTCGTCGAATCATTGGGGCGTTGGAGGAAATATTCTATACAGTCACCGTAACCTGTTCAGAGGGGCTGAAATTTTCAATGTGAAATTTAGCGGGGCCCTCGAGGTCCAACGCGATTTTTCCGGTACTACTTCCGAGAATTTCCTCCCTAATACTTTTGAATATGGAATTGAAACCAATATGACCATCCCGAAATTCTGGATCCCGTTTAATGCTGGTAAAGTGCTTCGGAAATATCATCCCAAAACAAGCATTTCGTTTAGCTTTAATCATCAAAAACGATCGGATTATACACGTACAATACGTAATGCAGGATTTGGCTACAAGTGGAATTCCTCCGAATTTCGAAAGCACCGCTTTAATCCTGTCGAACTTAATATCATTAATTTATCCGATACATCCTCGGCATTCAGCCAGTATTTCGATACCTTGTATCTGAAACATAGTTACGAATCGCAATTTATTTCAGCAAGTAGTTATAGCTACGAGTTCAGCAACCAGGATATTAAAAAGAGAAAGAATTTTGTCTTTATCAGGTCGAGGATCGAGTCGGCCGGAAATATTCTTACCTTATTAAATACAATAGCCGGAAGTCCTAAAACCGGAAATGAGTACTATGAGTTGCTTAACAACAGGTATGCACAGTATGTCCGAAGCGATATCGATTTTCGTTACTACCAGTACCTGACAAGAACTTCGTTGCTGGTTTACCGTGGATTCCTGGGTGTAGGGATTCCGTATGGGAACAACCATGTTTTACCCTTTGTGAAAAAATATTTCTCGGGCGGTGCCAATGGTATACGGGCCTGGCAGATACGCTCGCTTGGCCCCGGCACCTTTATCGACGATTCGAGCTTCCCTGATTTGGCTGCCGATATGAAAATAGAAGCGAACCTGGAATACCGCTTTGATGTTGCCTGGAAACTGAAAGCTGCGTTTTTTATTGATGTCGGTAATATTTGGGCAATAAACAGGTACGACGACAGGCCGGGTGCATTATTTCAATTTGCTAACTTTTATAAAGAACTGGCAATTGGTACCGGTGTAGGGGCCAGGTTCGATTTCGATTTTATCTTGTTCCGAATCGACCTGGGGATAAAAGTACGCGACCCGGAACTCGCCGAAGGATCACGAATGATATGGGGTAGCCGTAAAATTGGTATAGGCGACTATGTCTGGAATTTCGGAATCGGATATCCGTTTTAATCTGACATATGGTGTAGTTACAAATTGTGAATTCTTAATGTCTCACAACAAGATATTGATCATTTCAGGAATCATATAATTTGGTATATTTAAGGCATAACAAACTCAGGTGTACTTATGATTGGAGTTAAATATAAAAGGATTATCGTTTTTGTGACCTTTATTGCATTGCAATTTTATTGTAGTATGATCTATTCAAGCGAAATCGATAGCTTAAAAATTGTACTTCATAAGTCTGTTTCATTATCCGAAAAATTTGATATTTACTATAAGCTCACCGATTTATATACAATTGAAAACCAGGATTCTGCATTGAAGTATTCAGAAAACCTCATACAACTTGCTCAAAATCTGAATGACAGAAAAAGATTGGTAAACGCATATCATTTACGGGGAGAAATTGAGTTACTCTTAAACAACATCGATTCCGCATTTGCCTATTTCGTTAAATGTGATGAAATGTATAGGAATAATGAAATTGATGAAATGATGTTTGATGTCTATATACGTTTAGGTGGTCTGGCTTTTACGCGGGGCAACTATATTAATGCACTCAGATACTATCAGGATGGTTTAAGCATTGCTGAAACCATGAATCATAAATATGCAATAGCT
>CAYLZH010000003.1:33184-51405 GCA_964388245.1 uncultured Bacteroidales bacterium | reverse complement strand
CAAACCTTGCAGTTGTTCATTCTACTCAAAAGGATTATTCTAAAGCCATGGATTATCTCTTCAGAACACTTAAAATTCAGGAAGAGGACTCTTTATATTGTGATCAAATTTTTACCCTGGCAACAATTGGTCAATTATATTCCGATCAGGATGAACTGGAGGTAGCACATAAGCATTTGTCAATAGGATTAGAATTAATTGATGATTGTCAGAATATTCTGTTTAAAACACAATTTTATGCGGTTTTTGGTGAGGTTGAAACAAAGTTGGGGAATTACAGGAAAGCAACAGAATTTCTTCACCATGCTCTAAATTTATCTACCAGTATATCTGAAAATGAGCGGGAGTTTACATCACAGTTTTTTGCCAACGTTTATGAACAACTTGGAAAGACCAATCAAAAAATCGGTGATTATAAGAGTTCAATCAGATTTTACCAACATGCACTTTTGTACTGTAGCAGGTCGTTAAATCCATCTATATATTCGAATGTTGCAAAAGGATTAGCGACCACCTTTATTCAAACCGGACGGCTCGATAGTGCATTGTTTTATTATACTGAGTTTCATGAAAATTCAGATAGTTTGTTAAACGAAGAAAGCATCAGAAAAATAGCTCAGCTCGAACTAAAATATGAGTATGAAAAGGAAATGGAACGGCAGAAATTTGAAAATAAATTGGCCGAAGCAGCTCGAAAAAAAAAGAGCCAGCTTGTAAATTTCTCCTTAATTTTGGTAATCCTGGTTTTGATTATTGTATTTCTGAATTACAGGTCGGCTCTTAAGAAGTCCGAATTCAAAAGGAAACAAGCCGAACTTATTCATAAAAACTTAAAAATGGAACTTGAGTTTAAGAATAAAGAACTTGTTACAAAAGCCATTTATTTACACAGAAGCGAAGAGTTTATACAGGCTATTGCGAACAGACTAAATGAGTACAGGCGAAAAGCTACAACAAAGGATGACCGTGAAATTGTTTTGATCCTTAAGGAACTGGAATTTGATAGAACTAAAAAGGAGTGGAAAGAGTTTGAATTACGTTTTAATGAAGTTCATAACGATTTTTATAACCGCCTGAAAAACAGATTCACCGATCTTTCACAAAACGACCTCAAGTTATGTGCTTTTTTAAAGCTTCAAATGTCAACCAAAGAAATTGCTGATATTACATTTCAATCACAGAATACAATAAATGTTGCCCGTTACCGCTTGCGGAAAAAACTTCGATTAGACACTGAAGTAAACCTGAACAAATATTTATATCATTTTCCTAATGGAAAAGAATGATTTGTTTTTATTCTAAATAGGAGAATAGCTCTGCTTTTTTACAAATGCCGTTCTTTGATTTATTCAATCACAGAATAGCTGATTTGTGTATTATGCTATTAGAGATCCTCAACATAACGGCCCAAAAATCCCATTCGTTTGGTCATTATGTATTTACTCATTTTGTTATTCCAGTATTTTCATTTAGGATTTAACAAAATATTCTTCATCGAATCAATATTAAGGTTATAACATAATATGCTGACAAACAGGAGCAAACAAATTATGTACAACTGATGTACGACATAAGTTTCAACTGATTTCCGATATGTACGAATTTAATATAAGTCCAACATGAATTTGTTCCGTTTGATCCCTTTATTTTTATCAAAAAATGTTGTATTGCTATGGAAACTTTACGATTGAAAAAAAACAAGATCATAAGTTTCCCTGGAAATACGAAATCATCTTTACTAACTAAATAATTGGATAAAATGAGAAACATAGTTATTATTAATCGGAAAATACTCATTGCATTTTTGAGTTTTATGGCTTTAAGTTTTAGTCATGTTTCTGCCCAGAATACCATTTCTGAGAACCTGGAAACCTGGTCTCCATTACAGACCACAAATAGTTGCTCACAGGGAACGCTTGGAGCAACAGGAAATGGCTGGACTCAAGACCAAACCGATCAGGGTGAGTGGCGTTTAGATAAGGGAGGGACTCCTACCTCATATACAGGGCCATCGAACGATTATAACCCGGGTAATTCGAACGGAAAGTACCTCTATACTGAGGCTACGAGTTGTTACAATAAAACAATTAGTTTATTGTCTCCCATTTTCGACCTGTCGTGGCCAGGTAGCCATAGCCTTTCTTTTGCCTATCACATGTATGGATCGAATATGGGGACTCTCCATGTAGATATTCTTCAGGATGGTTCATGGATAAACAGTATTTGGTCTTTGAGCGGCAACCAGGGGAATAGCTGGTCGGTCGCAACAATTGATTTGTCCGCTTTTGACAGTCCTGAAACTCAGATTCGTTTCAGGGGTGTTACCGGAGGCTCCTATCGTAGCGATATAGCTATCGACGATATGGAGATTACCTATTACACACCTACCCCAATGCCGAATGATGCCTCAATATTAGGTTATTGGCCAGAAGGTATATGTAGTGGTGTGAACGATCTCTATGCCATTATCGAAAATTCCGGAACCAATCCTATTGACACATTGACCATTAACTGGTCGATTGACAATGTTTCCCAACCTACCATTTTATACACTACAACCATCGACACATTCGATGTGGATACTATCCTATTAGGTTCTTATAACTTCACGAGTACTATTTCGGAATTGTTGATCACAACTTCAAATCCAAATAATCAACCTGACCCTTATCCACAGACCGACACTTTAATTGCCACCAATGTTCCGCTTTCGATGAATGGAACTTATACAATTGGAGCGAGTGGCGATTTTGTTGATTTTAATGCAGCTGTAAGTGAGTTAAATAGCGCAGGTGTATGCGGTCCGGTTGTGTTCAATGTGCTTGCAGGTACGTATGCCGGGAATTTCACAATAGGTCCTTTAGTTGGTACTTCAGCCGTAAACACTGTTACTTTTAAGGGGCTGGGTAATTCAACCCAAATAAATTCTACTCCTGCCACAGCGAACGATTATGTGGTAAATATTGCCGATGCCCATTATGTAATTTTCGACAGCTTGATGATAGAAGCAGGAGGGACTAATGGTTCGGCTGTTTTATTTGAAGGTTCGGCAATGTACAATACCTTTAAAAACTGCCATATAAAACTAAATAATAGCGCAAATCAATATGGGATTTATGCAAATAGTTCTCAATCATCAACTATAGATATTACTGGATTTATCGCTGAAAACAATTTCTTTGAAGAGGGAAAAGCCGGAATTTTCTTTCAAAATCCTAATTTATCGTTAGATGTTCTGATTAAAGGAAACACCTTTACCACTACCGGAGTATATGGAATTTATTTACAAGGAGATATTCAAAGTCCACAGATTATCGGAAACAACATCTCTGTTTCAGGATACAGTACAAGCACTATAGGAACATCCGGAATTGTCGTTTACAGTACCAGTGGTACTTCAACTACACCCACACTAATTGCTAATAATATGGTAATTCATAGTGGAACCGGATCGGGAAGTAGTGCCTTATACATTAGGACATGCAATTATGCTGATATCTATTACAATACAGTAAAAGTCACAGCCTCAAGTATTTCAAAAGGAACAGTACAATATGATTATGCAAACACAAATGGTAATTTTAAAAACAATATTGTTGTAGCAAATGTGGCAAATGGAGCTAGTGCTGGAAATATGATTGTCCATGCCAATAACGGAAGTAATCAAATAAATTTTGATTACAATTGCTACTATTCTAATGATGGCAATTTTGCCTTCAGGTATTTAGGAACAAGCTATACAACAAGTTTAAGTGCATTTTCTTCAGCTACAGGGCAGGATGCAAATACGGTATATCAGGATCCAATGTTTGTAAGCTCAAGCGATATGCATATCCAGCCATTAAATACCAACCTCAATGGTTTAGGTACACCTATCCCATCTATTTCAGTTGATATTGACGGCGACATAAGGGATACATTAAATCCTGACATGGGTGCAGATGAATATGAGGTAGCCAACAACGATGCTGGTATCAGTGCTATTGAAGGAGTATCTAATGTTTGTACCGGCCCAACCGATGTCTATGCTATACTGGAAAACGGAGGTGTTCTCGATCTAAGCTCGGCTACCATTAACTGGGAAGTAAACGGTGTAGCACAAACTCCGGCTACTTATACCGGAATTCTGTCATCAGGTGCGGATACAAGCATCTTTATAGGAACCTTCAACATAGTTGCAAATACCTTGTACGACATTAAAGTTTGGTCGAGTAATCCGAATGGAGTGGCTGATATGTTTTCAATTAACGACACTACTATTTTGAACAACGTTCAGTCTTCTCTCACTGGCACTTATACTATTGGTGGCACAGGAGATTATGCAAATTTTGGCGAAGCTGTTATTGCACTTCAATCGTTCGGAGTTTGTGGGTCTGTTGTATTTGATGTTCAAGCTGGAGACTATAACGAACAATTTAGTATTCTGGCTATTCCGGGATCATCCAGCATTAACACCATCACATTTAATGGTCTTGGCGATTCAACGCGAATTTATTATGCACCTCCAAGTTCGAATCTACCGATAATTAATCTGGATGGAGCCACTCATATCATATTCGATAGTCTTTTTGTTGATGTTTTAGGCCAACAAGGACGTGGTTTCAATTTCATGAACCAGGCAGATAGCAATATCGTTCGGAGCTGCCGAATTCAAATGTCCGGAACTGGAACAGACCTGAATGGTATTGTAGCCTCTAATTCTATTAGTGGTTCAATTTCTTCAGGGAACAATGCAAATAATGTTCTTATTGAAAATAACCTGATAGAAAATGGAAATCATGGAATCCATTTTACCGGGCCTACTTCTTATACTATCGGAAATACTATTAATGGCAATACTCTGAATAATTTTGGAGCCAAAGGAATTCTCTTGAATAACAATACCCAATTGGATGTAAAATATAACCAACTTAACTCCACAGTAAATTCTGCTTCCCGAGGTATTGATATGTGGCCGACAGGGCCATCCTGTAATATTATTGGAAACAATATCTATGTTGCAAGCAACACACAACATACCCGATTAATTCAGGTGGGTAATGCACCTGGCGGAGGATCTGCTAATGGTCCTGTAATTATTGCTAACAATATGATCCAGTATGCAGGTACTTATACTAATACGGTAGCATGTATTTACACGAAAAATACCAGTTATCAGTATGTATATTATAATACCACTAAGGTGGCTACTGCCAATAGTACAAAGAATATCTGGCTAGATGCTACAGGATCTACCAGTAATGTGGAGTTAATCAACAACAACATCACATCGTTTGCTACCGATGCAGAACTCTTACGCAAGCATGGATCTGTTTCTTGCACATCGAAAAACAACAACTTCTACAATCCAAATGGATTTAAAGTGGTTTGGGGATCTGGAACACATACTTCGCTATCTGCATTCCAGTCAGCATCCGGTGATAGCGGTTCTGTGGTAGTTGACCCAATGTTTGTTAGTTCTACCGATTTACATATCCACTATTCAAATGGGGCATTCAACAACCTGGGAATACCACTTGCGATAGTAACCGATGACATCGATGGCGATCCTCGTAATCCTAACACACCAGATATTGGAGCTGATGAATACGAATTTATATCACTCGCCATCGACGCAGGTATTATCCAGGTAATGGAACCTGCAGGAATGTTGATTGAGGGACAAACAGAAATTCCAACAGTGATTCTAAAAAACTATGGCACTTCAAATTTAACATCATGCCCTATCTCCTATACATTAGGAGGCGTGACTGCCGGATCCTACACATGGACAGGGTTATTGGCCCAGATGGAAACCGATACGGTTATACTTCCTGCCTATATCGTCCCAGATACAATGCAACAGCTATGTGCATTTACGGAACTCACAGGCGATTTGGATTCAATCAACGACATGGCCTGCATTTCGCTTGACCCACTTCCAAATGCTTGTAATTATGCCATGCAATTTGATGGTAACAACGACTGGATTGAGATCCCAAGCGATACTTCATTAAACTCAGTTGAATATACCCTTGAGGCTTGGGTTAAACCTTATGCTTTTTCATGGTTGGATGGAATTATCTCTCGTTATCCCGGAGGAGGACCTGCAGGTTATACACTTCGCTTAAGCCCCTCCAGCCCAAACAATAAGTTTAATTTTAATGGAGGTGATGCGAATTATTCAATCAATACAAATCAATGGTACCATTTGGCAGCAGTTCATTCGGGAGGTGTAAACACACTGTATATTAACGGAGTTCCTTATAATGTTGGTGGAAATGCCTTGTCGGGAGCAAACAATGCGCATATTGAAATTGGAAGCGATTACAGTAGCCGGTTCTGGAATGGATTAATTGATGAAGTACGAATTTGGGGTACTGGCCTATCTCAGGCTGATATTATTCAGTGGGCCGATAAGCCAATTGCACCCTCGCATCCCGAGTATTCAGAATTAATGGGCTATTGGAATTTTGATCAGCCAGGCAGCAATATTGTTCCTGATCAGAAAAACTCAAACGATGGAATTATACACGAGGCTGTTTTCGTAGTTAGCGATGCCCCAATTATTTGTGCTGAAAACGATGCAGGTATCGCAAGCATTGTGTCTCCGGTAAGTGGTGCCTACCTTACAAATAGTGAAACAGTTACGGTTGAAGTCGAAAACAGTGGATTAAATCCAATTGCAAACTTTGCAGTAGGCTTTTCAGTGAATGGTACGGGTGTAAATGAAACCATTAGTGACACCATCTTACCGGGATCAACTTTGCTCTATACCTTTTCGAATACCGCAAACTTAACGCAAAACAGTTATGGAGCTTATGATTTTTGCGCTTATACGCTTTTAACTATCGATGAATATTCGCTGAACGATACTCTGTGTAATACAGTAACTAATTATGGTCCGGGTATGGCCTGCGAAACAGCCACTCTATACCAATATGTGAACGATCCTGCTATTGCCGATAGCATCGCTTCTGGCGAAAGCAAATGGTATCAGTTAGATGTTTTAGGAGATTACAATAATGTAGCAATGTCGCTTTGTGGTTCTTCTTTCGATACGAAGCTGGAGTTATACAACAGTTGCACCGGATCGAGTATTGCAGCAAATGATAATTCCTGTGGTTCTCAATCGCAAATAGATATTCCAACATTGTACGCTGGAACACCTTATTATGTAAAAGTATTTGGTGCTTCATCATCAGAATTTGGAGCTTTTATACTTACCATCACAGGCACAGCAGTAAATCCTTATACTGTTACATTGACACCCACGATGATTTCATGTAATGGGGCTGCAAATGGTGCGATCGATCTTGAAGTAGTGAATCTGATAGGAACACCTCCATTTTCCTACCTATGGTCAACAGGTGCAACTACAGAGGATTTATTTAATCTCGTAACAGGCACCTATACAGTCACAGTAAACGATTCAGGCGGAAACTCAGTTAGCGAACAGGTTAGCATTACGGAACCAACTGCCTTAGCTGTCTCGGTTAATGAAACGGCAGTTTCTGCCCTTGGGGGCAACGATGGCAGCATCGATATTACGGTAACTGGAGGAACTTCACCTTATACGTATATTTGGTCCACTGGAGCAACTACCGAAGACCTCACCGGAATTTATGCTGGAGTATATTTTCTTACAATTTACGACAACAATGGCTGCCAATTTAGCACTACTACTAGTAATGTTTATTACGTACCTTGCCCTGTTCCATCTGGATGGGAAGTTGTACCAACTGCATATACTCACACCATTGAGGTAGCTCAAAATTCTATCATTAGCCTGGACGGTACAAACATAGCACCTGGTAGTTTAGTAGGAGTTTTCTTTGATCAAGGAGGAAGTCAAGTATGTGGTGGATTCACCTTTTGGTCAGGTTTTGAAACTTTCCTGACAGCATATGGGGCTACCTCAGGGCAAGACGATGGCTTTCAAACTGGAGAAACATTTACCTGGAAAATATATGAAGCAGCTTTAGGAGTTGAATTTGCAGGTACTGCTTGCTATTTACCGAATTACCCTGACAACAGTATTTTCTCTGTGGGAGGAAATAGTGGCATAGATTGCCTGAATGCATTTTCAATATTTACTCATACGATTAACTTGCCTCTGGGATGGAGCATATTCTCGACATATGTTTCGCCAGCCGATCCTAATGTGGAAGTTGTTTTTGATTCGATTGCAAGTGATGTAGCCATTGTAAAAAGTGGTAGCGGCTTAATATATTGGCCTCAATTTTTATTGAATACAATTGGGGACCTTGTTATTGGTGAGGGTTATCAAATAAAAATGTCTACAGACACAATATTGGATGTGCAAGGTCAACTTATTAATCCGGTAGTTACTCCTGTACCTATACCTATTGGATGGAGCATTATGGGGTACTTACGAACTTCACCAATGCTAACTGATACGGTGGTTCAGCCTATCATCAATTCTGTTATTATTATTAAAAGTGGTGCCGGGTTAATTTTCTGGCCTCAATTTGGTCTGAACACCATAGGAAATATGGTTCCGGGCGAAGGCTATCAAATTAAACTATCACAGGCAGATACCCTCCTTTTCCAGTCCAATACTGTTTCACCAACAAAGGCTTGTTCAGACATAGAATTACCTGTCAAATACAATAAGGTATTAAACACCGGGCATAACATGAGCCTGGGTATATTAGAAGGTGCTTGGGATGTTTTAACCCAGCCTGGCGATGAACTAGGGGTTTTCAACAACAATGGTGAATTAATAGGTAGTACAGTTTACAAGAATGGTTTCAACGCCATTACCGTATGGGGCGACGATAGTTATACAAAAAATGAGGTCGAAGGTATTGCTAACGGAGGTACTTTTAGCCTGAAGCTTTGGAACCATGTTCAAAACATAGAGCAGGAAATCCTGGTTGAAAGCTGGTTCCAGGGAAAAGATCAATATGCTAAAGATGGAATCTCGATAATTGAAAAACTTACCATTGTTGAGGATAAAGTCAGATCTTACAAGTTGTACCAGAACTGTCCAAACCCATTCAACAAAACTACTGATATTTCTTTCTACATAGCTGAAGCAGATGATGTACAGTTGGTGGTTTACAACTCACTGGGAGAAATCGTAGAGCATGTAGTATCGAAACAATACGAGGCTGGAAAACATACTGTATCGTTTGAGACCAAAAATCTACCACCAGGAACGTATTTCTATAAGTTCTCTAGCGAACAATTTACAGATACAAAAGCAATGAGCATCCAATAAGATGTGATTTTGTTTAGTTAGTACATTGATTAATAGGCTGTCTGATTGGGCAGCCTGTTTTTTTTTGAGGAGTAAAATTGTATCCATAAACACATTCTCAATCTGGCTAATCTACTATTTTAGCCAACAATTCTTCCCGAGCTTTCTCAATGTGCCGATTTGCCAGATGTAATCCATCGGGAAAAAATTCATCAGGATAATAATTAATGTCATCAAGGAATGATGAGAAAATGGCAGAAAGGCCCAATGAATCAATTTGCACGCGCATTTCGTCCCAGTTGTTTGTGTCATCCTTCCAATGATTTGGAACAGGTGGCGATATTATTTGAAGTTGAATATTGTTTTTATTGCAAAGAGAATCCAGCTTTTTTATATAGTGGATAGCTATATCCGATAATGAAGTCAATTTTATTTCTTCAAGATAATTAAATTGATTCTCATTGTTTAATGAGAAGTCGATATCGTTAAGTGGTATCATTTTCATTGCATAAAAAATGTAAAGCCAACTAATGGGTTTGGTCCAAAGTTTTTCTCGAATAATTTCATCGAAATATTTGAGATTCCGAAACGAAAGAAATGGTTTGATAAAATTATTAAAGGTGAGCTTTTGTTCGAAATTAAATCCAATATCATTTGGTACACTTACAAGGATTATTTCATCTATTTGAGGATTTGAAACCAGTAAGTTTTCAATTAAAATATAATTGCCAGCCAAAGTAACGGCAGCATTCGAACATAACGAATTAGGTACCGAGTCGAAATTGAACAATTGATTTCCTACGCTATCGCCAATATAAATCCGTTTGAAGCTGTTTTTCTCTTTGCTACGATTGATCCTTTCATGGATTTTAATCCATCCTCCTTTGCGTGTATTGTTGAATTCAATAAACAAGGGAGATACACGGATATGGGCAATTATTCCATAGCCCGAAAAAGCCAGGATTACAAATACAATACCCCTTACAATGAATTTTTTCATCTGTTAAAACTGAAAATAGATAAACTCAATTTTGTTAAAATTTCCAAGTAGCAAAATAGCATAGATTGTGATTGAATACCCAAGCCATCGCAACAAAACATGTTGTGTTTCAATGCTTAGCGCATGTTGCTTATTTCGTTGCAAATATTCAATAGCAATAAAAATAACCAACAATATCATGTTCTTTTTTAGTTCGACAGGCAGAAACGGAATGTTTAACTTATTGAATTGCAACATTCCCGATGCATACGAGAAGGCTTGCTGAATACTCTCGGCCCTGAAAAACACCCATGCAAAGCACGTGAGCAAAAACACACCACATATTTGTACGAACATCAGAAACCGATTATTTTTTTTGATCTTTAATGTTTTAAGTGCCTTTTTCCTGATTTTTTTTGTGGAATGGCCAACAATCAGAAATAACCCATGAATTGTTCCCCATAGTACAAATGTCCATTTTGCACCATGCCACAGCCCCCCGAGGAACCAGGTTATCAAAACACCAATCAGATAGGCCCAGATTTCAATTTTTATATATAGAAAAGTATTGCTCCTGAAAAGTCGAAGGGCCGAATAACTGACTGGTAAAAAGAGATAATCGCGCAGCCAGGTTGAAAGAGAGATATGCCAACGTCGCCAAAATTCAGAAAAATCTTTCGAAAAATATGGTAAATTGAAATTGCGTGTCAGGTTGAAACCAAATAAGCGGGCAGTACCGATGGCAATATCAGAATAACCGGAAAAATCGCCATAAATCTGAAAAGCGAAAAAGATTACCCCCATCCACAACATAAACGGAGGCATTGCATCAGAGTTGTCGAACACCCGGTTAACAATGTTTGCTGCATTATCAGCAATGACCATTTTTTTGAAAAATCCCCATAATACCTGTCGAATCCCATCCTTGGCCTGCATTAAATTAAACTGTCTGTTTCGGGCAAACTGTGGCAGTAATTGTGAAGCCCGTTCAATAGGGCCGGCTACTAACTGAGGGAAAAAACTTACAAAAGCGAAAAACTGAAATATATCGCGGGTTGGTTCAATTTTTTTTCGAAAAATATCGATGGAGTAACTTAAGGTTTGAAAAGTATAAAAGCTAATGCCAACGGGCAGAATCACGTTCAGGCTTCGCGCATGTAAGCTTATTCCAATACCCGAAAATGCCCCAACCAGTGAATCGACAAAGAAATTGTAGTATTTAAAAAATCCCAGAATTCCCAGGTTAACCAATAAACTCAGCCACAGAAGATATTTTCTTTTGTTTCTGATTTCCTGTTTGAAGAGTAAAAGTCCTAATTTATAATCAGCAAACGATGAAATAATAATTAGCGACAGGAAGCGCCAATCCCACCATCCATAGAATATGTAGCTTGCAAGTATAAGAAAGATGTTTTGTGACCTGGGTTTGTTCTTGAGCAGGAACCAGTATATGGCAAAAACCACTGGTAAAAAAACTGCAAACTCAATCGAATTAAAAAGCATATTCCCGGACGATTATACCTCCAAAAGTAATTATTTTCCCGAAGGATAAATTCTCACATATTATCAAACGGACAGGATAAAAAAATGCCGGATTTGATTGGTCCGACATTTTAATATTTTAAAGAACAGATTTTACTCAACCGTAACCGATTTAGCCAGATTTCTGGGTTGGTCGACATTACAATCACGCATTACGGCAATATGGTATGAGAGTAATTGTAATGGCACAACAGCCAGTATTGCAGCAAGAGCTTCGTCGGTATCAGGAATTTCAAGCACGTGGTCGGCCATTCTTCTGATAACACTATCGCCTTCGGTAACAACAGCTATAACAATTCCCTTTCGAGCTTTAACTTCCTGAATGTTACTGACAATTTTCTCATACGATTTATCTTTTGCTGCGATTACTACAACCGGCATTTTTTCATCAATCAGTGCGATAGGGCCATGTTTCATTTCGGCAGCAGGATAACCTTCGGCATGGATATATGAAATCTCCTTTAGTTTAAGGGCGCCTTCGAGTGCTACCGGGAAAAAGTAACCCCGGCCAAGATACAGAAAGTTATCAGCATCCTTATAAAGCGAAGCAATCCGTTTATATTCATCGTTGTTCTGAAGGAGTTTTTCAATTTTTTCAGGTATCTCTACAAGGTCGGCAATAACTTCTTCGTAATCTTGCTGACTGATGGAATCGCGTTTATGTGCAACCAGTAATGCAAGAAATGCCAGTGCTGTAACCTGAGAGGTGAATGCTTTTGTTGATGCAACTCCAATTTCGGGACCGGCATAGGTATAAATTCCGGCATCGGTTTCGCGTGATATAGAGGATCCAACCACATTACAAATTCCCAATACCAGCGCTCCTGATTCTTTTGCAAGATGAATTGCTGCCATTGTATCGGCGGTTTCGCCACTCTGACTAATGGCAATCACAACATCATCCTTATAAATTACAGGATTTCGATACCTGAATTCTGATGCATACTCTACTTCGACAGGGAGACGGGCAAACTCCTCGAACAGGTATTCTCCTACCATTCCGGCATGCCATGATGTACCACAAGCTACAATAATAAGTCGTTTTGCATTAATTATTTGTGGCAATACCGATGATATGCCTCCATGATGTATATCTTTCAGGTCTGAAGAAATTCTCCCGCGAAGTGTATTCACCAATGTCTGCGGTTGTTCGAAAATTTCTTTCAGCATAAAATGATCGAATCCACCCTTTTCTATTTCACTGATTTCGAGATCGAGTTTTTGAACTTTTGGGGTTACCTTATCGTTTTTCAGGGTTTTTAAACTTAACTCGTTTTTTGTGATAACTGCTATGTCGTTGTCGTTTAGGTATATAACACTTTTGGTGTGTTCAATAATGGGAGTAGCATCGGAGGCAAGGAAATATTCCCCATCGCCAATTCCTATAACCAAGGGGCTTCCTTTTCTGGCTGCTATCAACTTGTCGTTCTCGTCTTTTGTAACAACTACCAGCGCGTATGCGCCTGAAACTTCCTGAAGAGCAAACCGAACGGCATCTTCGGCAGAAATATTTTCGCCTTCGTAGATATATTCAATAAGATTGGCTAACACCTCTGTATCTGTTTCGCTCCGGAAGGTATATCCATTTTGAACAAGTGATTCCTTTATTGTTGCATAGTTTTCGATTATCCCATTGTGTATAACTATGAAGTTTCCTTTTGCCGATTCGTGGGGATGGGCATTGGCATCGTTAGGTTCGCCATGGGTGGCCCAGCGTGTATGCCCCATTCCTATTTTTCCACTAATATTTTTACCTGAAACAAATTCTTCCAGGTCGCTTACTTTCCCTTTTACCTTATAGGTGTTTGTTTTTGAATTGATTAGTGCAATTCCGGCTGAATCATACCCTCTGTATTCGAGCCGCTTTAAACCGTTTATCAGGATTGGATATGCTTCCTTGTCTCCAATATATCCTACAATACCACACATAGTATATAAATTTGAATTTCAATCAAAGTAATTTATGATAAGTGCTCAATCATCTTATATTTTACAAAATAAAGAATAAAAAACCATTTCTTTATCGTAGAAGCCCTTTTATTCGTAATATCATTAGCAAAAGTTTCAATATTGAAGCTTGGTTATAAGAAAACTAAAGTATAACATAGGTAAGATAGACCTTAATTCCGTCAATTGCATTTCCTCCTTTCAGGATTACCCGGTTGGGTGTAGTTACATTGGTGGGTGAGTAGGGGGTTAGATAAATACCTTTATCCGGCAATCCACCATTTATCAGGTCTTGTACATATATGGCTATATTGAATTCGTAGGCATTAATTGTTGTGTTGTATACACCATCGAAATATTCGTTATAAAATACGCCGTTGCTGTATAGGTCGGGAAGGTATTCGTCGCTGCCACTATCAGTAATATATCTAAGGTTTAAGTTTGTTGGTGGCGAAAACATTTCTGTTGAATTTTCGAGAACAGGAATTACCAACCTTGCTTTACTAATTACTATGTTATCCGTTCCAAGTATTTCATTAATGTCAGGGAACTCCAATTTAACTTTAAGTCCCCCCATCGATTGAACATAAATCAGCGTGTCGTTCTCATTATATTCATCGATATGAGGAATTGGGTTTGGGGCTAAAGCATGATCGTGATCGAACAAATTAATACGAGCGCATTTTTCATTAATCACAAAATCGAATTGCGAATGGGCCGATGCAGGAATAAAGGGTGATTCGGGGTAATTATGATAGTAGAGTGTAAGCTTGCTTGATTCATCTAATAGGTTGAAAGATAGAATAGAGCCCATGTTCTGGACAGTTGTTGAGGTTAAGTACAATCCCATAAATGCATTGTGGAATGATTCATTACTGATAGGGTAGTTGTTGGTATCGTTCAGAATTGTTTCGAAGGGGCTTAGGTCGAGTGGAATAGCCAGGATGGTATCTTTATAGGAAGGGGTATAGTTAAAGTGTGCCAACACATTTTCCTCATCGAAGAATCCTGATACATCCATGTCGGCATAATAAGTACTGTCCTTAATTAGAGAGTCGCTCAACTGATAAATGAAGATCTCGTGACCTTCATGTTGGCGTTTTTCTCCATAAATACTTACCAGGTTCAGGTAGAGAACAACCGAGTCGAGCTTGAAGTTATCTCCGAAATCATCTACATTTTCAGATAAGCGGATTTGTGTTAAAAAACTGGCTTTTGATAAGCCGAACACAGGGTCGATATAGCTGCCCAACAAACAATGAGGCCTTGCAGAGCTAAACTGGTTCTCGTCGGAAAGAACTGAATCGACCGATACTGTATAGCTTTTTATTTTAGTTTCCTGGTTGAAACCAAGTAAAAGCTCGTCGCCCGGTGGAAGTATATCTTTACCTATGATGTTAACATCATCGTGACAAGATGAAAAAAAAACTATAAAAATAAAAAGTAGGGGGAATAATCTGCGGCAGCCTAGCCGGTTGATGTTAATTATGTTCATAGACACTTTCTAAGAGCTTATCGTAAAATTTTGAGTATTCCTGTACAATATTGTCCTGTTCTATAAATGGTAAAACAGGTTTGTTCGATGCCTCTATGTAGTCCTTAATGTCGGGATTGATATCCTGAGAGCCAAATATTAATCCATCAGAAAAATCGATTGCCAGTTTGCTTAGATTTAAATAATTTGGAGGGTTAAGCTTTTCAATATCTGTATTTTCAACTCCTTCAATAACCAATTTTTGTTTGAAAGAATCGTTCATTGCTTTATTAAACTCATCGTTGTACACTGAGTAAATAATTTTTGATTCCTGAAAAAGCGGATCTTCCTTAAAAGCTTTTTTGATATACAACGGAACAAGGCCGGTAAACCATCCATGACAATGAACGATATCTGGAGCCCACCTGAGTTTTTTAACAGTTTCTAATACACCTCTGGTAAAAAATATAGTACGTTCGTCGTTATCGTTGTATTCGTTTCCTTCGCCATCGTCAAAAACATGTTTTCTGTAGAAATAATCTTCATTATCGATAAAATAAACCTGCATCCGGGCCGATTGAATTGAAGCTACCTTAATAATCAGTGGATGGTCGGTATCGTTGATAATCAGATTCATTCCTGAAAGACGGATAACTTCATGAAGCTGGTTCCTTCTTTCGTTAACACATCCAAAACGGGGCATAAAAGTACGAATTTCTTTACCCATTTCCTGGATTCCCTGAGGAAGGTACCGGCCAATCAAAGACATCTCACTTTCAGGCAGATAAGGAGTTATTTCTTGAGAAATATACAGTATTTTTGTTTTTTCCATCTACACTAAATTGTTCCTGAAACAGAGCTGCAAAATTAATAAAAAATTAGCAATTTTAAAGTTAAACCCTATAATTAAAGACATTAGCATGTTAATAACCCGAAACCGGTTGTTTTTTAGTTGGCAAAACGAACAGATATTGATAATAGTATTGGCAAATGACCTGATTATTCTATTTATTCTGATGATTGTAAATTGGAGCTATTTGCTTGATAGAAAAGAATTACAAAACTTTAAAGCCGATTTATCCTAACAAAATCAATTAGTCTCAGGGCGGTATCTTCTGGTGATAGTTCATGTACCGGTAATGTAAAAACGTTTTCCGGATTTCGCTTCGATAATCCTTTTTTATAGGCTTTGTCGTAGTAATTTAATATGGTTGAAGCAGCTTCATCAAAGTTTCCTGAGATTATTGTTTCAATACAATTTTTTGTTGATACTGGTCCTAATCGTTTGTCAATTTTCCTGACAGCAGCTAAAAGTTCATTGCTATCGATACCTGTGTATTCATGTACAAGCCTTTTAATACGGACTTCTTTATTTACATCGATAAAAATGACCGGACTATTTCGCATTTGCAAAAATAATGGACGTGGTATTGATACCCGGCCTATTGATGCACTCTCGTCTTCGAGCCAGACTGATTGGTTTGGATTTAAAGTTCGCCAAATAAATAGTAGGTCGTTTTCGAATTGTTGTGGGGTTGGTTGGTTGTTTTGGCCAATTGCTCCAAAAGCTGATCCACGATGATTGGCAAGTGTTTCCAGATCGACAACCTGCTGCCCCAGTTTTTTCAGGATTGTTAATATTTCAGATTTACCACTACCTGTCATTCCACCAAGTATCAAAATGTGAAAATCCTGGGAAAACTCATGCAGAAGGAAATTACGAAAAGCTTTGTATCCTCCTTCAAGGAGCTTAATTTTATAGCCTGCCATTTGAAAAAGCCATCCCATACTTTTGCTCCGTTGCCCGCCTCTCCAGCAATACAGCAATGCCTCCTTTTTTGGGGCTACTTTCCGAAGCGATTTAATAAAACCGGATAATTTCGGGCCAACATAGTCGAGGCCTTGTAATATTGCAGCCTCTTTGTTTTCTTGCTTGTATTTTCTTCCAACTATATCTCTTTCATCGTTTGAAAATAATGGGATGTTTATTGCTCCCGGAATATGCCCGTCATAAAATTCTGCTGGAGTGCGAACATCAATTACCGGAATTCTTTTTTGTTGAAGGTTTAAAAATTCGTTGCAGTTAATACTCTGAGGCATATTTTTTCAACAAATTAATTAAAGAAATCGTTGTTGAACCGGTTCATTTCGAATTTATCTGGCAGTACATTACTTTTATCATCGCAATCAAGATTAAAGGAATATTCCCGTAAGGGTTTGTCGAAATCTCGTATGTTAATGGCCAGGTTCAGTGAATCGCTATAGACTTTTTGCATGTACAGAGCCCAGATAGGCAGGGCCATATTTGCACCCTGACCTTGTCGCAGACCTTCGAAATGGATGCTTCTAACTTCGCCACCAACCCATGCACCGGAAACCAAATCGGGAGTAATTCCCATAAACCATCCATCGGAATGGTTATCGGTGGTGCCTGTTTTTCCTCCAATTTCGTTAAACATTTTGTATTTATATCTTAACCGGATTCCACTGCCTTCGCGAACAACGCCCATAAGCAGGTTCAGCATCAGATACGCTGTTTCTTCGCTTATTACGTCTTCGGTTTTTGGTCTGAAAGTAGATATTACGTTTCCGTGCTTATCTTCAATTTTAGTTACAAAAATGGGTTCTTTGTACTGTCCTTTATTTGCATATATGCTATAGGCCCCAATCATTTCGTATAATGAAAGATCCGATGTTCCAAGAATCATTGACGGGACGGGATCGATTTTACTATAAACCCCTGCCTTTTTCATTGTTTTTACAAAAATATGTGGGTTGAACTGTTTCATCAACCAGGCTGAAATATAATTGTTCGAATTGGCAAGGCCCCACTTCAATGTTACCTGTCTCCCAACATATTCTTCATGGCCAGCGTTGGCAGGTGTCCATGTTGTACCGTCGGGTAATACAAAGGTGGTTGGAATACAATCGACTTTATAGCATGGAGAGTAACCTTCCTGCATGGCGATTGTGTAAAGAAATGGTTTGATGGTTGAGCCAACTTGCCGTTTGGCAACTTTTACATGGTCGTATTTGAAATGCCGGTAATCGATACCACCAACATACGCTTTAAC
>CAYLZH010000003.1:0-33174 GCA_964388245.1 uncultured Bacteroidales bacterium | reverse complement strand
ATGCCCGGTTTGTGGATTCATCGACATAAACCCGGCCTGAAGGAAATGTAAATAATAATTTATTGAATCCAAGGGTGTCATAACAGTATCAATATCACCCTGCCATGAAAACACCTTCATCGGGACCGGTGTGTTAAAGCGTTTATCGATACTGTCTTTCGGAAGGCCATTTTTATTATGTACCCGGTAACGTTCGCTTCTTCGTTTTAGTTGTTCCATTATCCTTTGGGCATCTTCCTCTTCAAGTTCGTTTGAAAAAGGTGGATAATTTAACTTTCTTAATTCTTCATAAATTGCATCCTGAAGTTCTAAACCTAAATGTTCGGCAACTGCTTCTTCGGCATATTTTTGCATGCGTGAATCGATGGTGGTATATATTTTTAATCCATCCTTATACAAATCGTAGTTGGAGCTATCGGCTTTCAGGTTTTTTTTGCACCACCCAAATAAGGGATTGTTGAGCCACTCAATCGAATCTTCACGAAACATAGTTTGCGACCAGTAGTTTTGTCTGTTGGGTTTTGTGTGATTTAATATTACTCTTAAATATTCTCTGAAATAGGTGGCTTTTCCAAGTTTATGATCAACCTGCTGATAATTCAGCTCCAACGGTAATGCTCGAAGGGAATCGAATTCCTGCCGGGCTATATATCCGTATTTCAACATTTGTGAAAGTACTACATTCCTTCGATGCAATGTGGTGTCGAGCCTTCTTATCGGGTTAAATAACGATGGGTTTTTTGCCATCCCAACCAACATGGCAGCTTCTTCAATTTTTAATGAATCGGGACTTTGATTAAAGTATACTTTCGATGAAGATTTTATTCCAACAGCATGGTTCAGAAAATCGAACTTATTGAAATACATTGTTATAATTTCTTCCTTTGTATAGCTGCGTTCAAGTTTAACTGCTATAACCCACTCCCTTAATTTCCTGATTACAAAACCAATTTTGTATTTGAAATTTTCGCGTGGGAAAAGCATTTTTGCTAACTGCTGGGTAATTGTACTACCACCTCCCCGGTTTTTGCCGGTAAACACACCTGCTGTAACCCTGCCCAAAGCACGTAAATCTATTCCGGCATGTTTTTCAAAACGAATATCTTCTGTGGAAATAAGTGCATCGACCAGGTAGGGCGACAAATCGGAATAGTTAACCATGGTCCTGTTTTCGCGAAAATAGGTACCCAGAACTTCACCATCTGATGAAATAATCTCAGTGGCCAGGCTACTTTTTGGGTTTTCAAGCTCATCGAATGTTGGCATAAATCCAAGTTTCCCATAGGCTATTAAGCTGAAAATTAATGCCATGGTTATTATTGGAATTGTAAAAAACAGCCAAAACCACAATATGTATTTTCTTTTCCGGGGTTTTGATCCTGATGTATTATCCCTTTCCGGTTCATCAGCATTAGTCACAGCATTTTGGATTTCAGGTTCGATATTCATTTCACATATAAAATTTCAGCAAAAATAAGTATTGAAGCAATATAGAACTAATTTTCAAAATATTCAGATGAATTGATTTTCTATTGATGCCTCAAACAAAATAACAACTCACAGGGCATTGAATTTATTTTCCATTTATGCCGGTTTTTCCACTTCGTTTATTAAAAGCTTTTCCGTTTATCAATTTTAGATTGATATTTTTTTAGGTTCCTAAGTTGCTGTATTGATGCATATTGCAAGGACTAAGAATTTTTTTTCAAAATTTCGGGTAAGGTTGGGGCCTGTTTTTACACTAATAGATAGGAGGGATTATAAAATGGCAATATTATCACAAATATCATATTTACTTTACGACCTGCTTCACCTGGTTTATCCTAAAATCTGCGTTGCATGTGGCGAGAACCTTTTATCACACGAAGATCACATCTGCACAAAATGCCTGTACGACTTACCGAAGACAAACTATCACTTGTCCGATTCGAATCCCATTGAAAAATTATTCTGGGGAAGGGTAAAAATATTCAAGGCCTGTTCGTTTTTCTTTTTCAATAAGGGAAGCAAATTCCAGAAACTTATCCATAAGTTGAAGTACAATAGCAAAAAAGAGATAGGCTATGAACTGGGTGCACATTTTGGTAGTGACTTATCCGGTTCCGAAGGTTTTAATTCAGTTGATGTTATAATACCGGTTCCCCTGCACGAGTCGAAAGAAAAATTACGGGGATATAACCAGAGCAACTGGATTGCAAAAGGTATTTCGGCCAGTATGAACAAACCTGTTGACAGCAATAATTTAAAGAGATTGGTTGCATCCGATACCCAAACCAAAAAGACAAGGTTTGAGCGTTGGGAAAATGTCCAGTCAGTTTTTGAAGTTACAAATCCTGAATCGCTTGAAAACAAGCACATCCTTCTGGTCGATGATGTTGTAACCACCGGATCGACACTTGAAGCGTGTGCCCAGGAACTTGGAAAAATAAATAACATTAAAATCAGTATAGCAACATTAGCAGTAGCATAAAAAGACTCTAAATACGCGTTTGCCTTTACCGAAGCACCCCCCGATTCACTACTAATCGAAAGGTAAACGAAAGCCCCTACCCCAGGGGCTTTACTTTTTTAATATTTTAAAAGGATTAAGAAATGGGTAAATTATCCAAGAATTACCCCAATTATAGTAGCCGATAATAACGAAGCCAGTGTCCCTGCAAGTAAAGCCCGCATTCCGAATTGCGATAGTAACACCCTTTTCCCCGGAGCAAGCGAACCAATGCCTCCAATTTGTATCCCGATTGAGGCAAAATTTGCGAATCCGCAAAGCATATAGGTTCCCATTATTATTGATTTAGGATCGTGAAAGGCATTGCTTGCTTTAAGTTCCGCAAGGCTAATGTAACCGATAAATTCGGTCATAATTATTTTCTCACCAAGAATCCTTCCTACAAATGTAATGTCTTCCGTAGCTACTCCAAGCAACCACATTAAAGGAGCAAATGTGTAGCCCAGGATAAACTGGAGCGATAGTTCATTGTATTGACCACCAGTCCAATCTGTGATTAAACCATTGAGGGAAGTAAGGTCGCCGATTTTCATAAAAATGTAGTTGACCATAGCAATTAGTGCAATAAATACAAGCAGCATGGCAGCTACATTAACGGCCAGGCGCAGCCCTTCACTGGTACCATTCGATATGGCATCGAGAACGTTTTTGCCGATTTTTTCTTTCGAGATTTTTGCTTCTTTTGAAATTTCGTCGGTTTGAGGGACAAGAATTTTCGAAATTATCACCACACCAGGAGCAGCCATTATCGATGCAGCAAGTAAATGCTTGGCATAGAGCAACTCCTGGACCGGATCACCACCTCCTAAAACGCTAATGTAAACAGCCAGTACTCCACCGGCAAGGGTTGCCATTCCGCCCGACATAACCAATAGTATTTCAGACCTGTTCATTTTTTCAAGGTAAGCCTTTATCATTAATGGCGACTCAGTTTGACCAAGGAAAATATTACCTGCAACCGATAAACTTTCAGCCCCTGAGAGTTTCAAAAGGCGAGTCATGACCCAGGCCATTCCGTAAACCACTTTCTGGATAATTCCAAAGTAGAACAGAATACTTGTTAAGGCAGAAAAGAAAACGATGGTTGGTAAAATGATTATGGCGAAATTGAGCAAAGGCATTTCGATTTCACCTGTCGCAAAAGCCTTAAAAAGGAAGTCGGTTCCTGCCCTTGTGAAATCAAGAACTTTTACGAAGATTTTTCCGATAATTTCGAAAAATGCCTGGATAAATCCAACTTCAAGAATTCCGAATGCAAGAACAACCTGTAATGCGATTCCGGTTCCTACAATTCTCCAGTTTATTGCTTTTCTGTTATTGCTGAATAGAAATGCAATAATGATTATCACTAACATGCCTAACAAACCGCGCAGTAGCGTAATAATTGAGAATGAAGAGTTACCAGTCCGGACAATTTGTTGGTTTGAGGAAACGGTATCAGATGATATTGCTTCATGGATGTTTCCTGTATTTGCCTGATTTACCTGATCAGAAACAATGGCCTGGATTGAATCCCCGTGTTGAAGGCTATCCTGTTGATTTGCAAAAATTAATGCCGGTAGAAAAATAATAACAGACAGGAACAGGATGTGCCGGATTTTTTCTTTCATATGATTTGAAATCAGAGGAAACTGATATTTCCAGAGTTATTTGGTTTTACGCTTGTTTATTTCGTCTCTTATCTCAGAAGCTTTTTCGTAATTTTCGTTGGAAATAGCTTCATTTAGCTTTGTTTCCAATTCTTTAAGTGTGTAGCTTTTCCATTTTTTCTCGGTAGATTTTTGTGGGCCTTCAGCTTTTTTCTGCTGCCTTTGTGGTTTTTCACTTTCAACATCGAGATAAATACCTGCTTTTTGCAGGATATCTTCAGTCGTATAAATTGGGCATTTAAATCGAAGTGCAAGCGAAACAGCATCTGAAGTGCGGGCATCAATCTTTAAGCGGTGGCCCGATTGTTCGCATATCAATACTGAATAAAAAACGCCTTCTTCGAGTTTATAAATATTAATTTCGGTGATATTAATACTGAATGCTACAGCAAAATTATGGAACAAATCATGTGTAAGCGGTCGGGGGGGGAAGAGGCCTTCAAGTTGAAGGGCAATCGATTGGGCCTCGAAGGCACCAATAATTATGGGTAACCTGCGACGGCCTTTTTCCTCAGTAAGGATTAGGGCATAGGCTCCTGTCTGGCTTTGGCTGTTCGATAGCCCCAATATATTCAACTTAACTTTGGACATCCCTTTTGATAAATCTTTTTAGTATAACACAAAACTAATGAAATATACCGGATTCATAAAGTTTTAAAAAAAATCTTTGTCCTGAATTGTCAGGTGTATATCAACACAAAATTTTATATCAACAGAATATTAGTATCGTTTTGTTTGGAGATTAAAATAAAACCAGCTACCAACTGCAACTGCAAGTCCCTGTGATTTGTAAAGTATTCGGATTGTTTAAATATAAACAATTTAGCATCTTTGGAGCTTTATAATTAATACATGGAAAAATCGAACAAAAAGTGGGTAATCATCATGCCAATAATACTTGCACTGATGGTTGTAATAGGCATATATATTGGAAATGGACTGAAAGTTGAAAGCAGTAACAGTCAGTTTTTCATATATCCTCAAACCAATAAATTAAACTCACTACTCAATTATATCGAAGAAGAATATGTCGATTCTGTTTCGAAACAAAAACTTATTGAAGATGCCATTCCGGTAATACTTGAAGATCTTGATCCACACTCGGTTTACATTCCTGCGAAAGACCTCCGGGAAACCAATGAAACCCTCGAAGGAAATTTCGACGGGATTGGTATTGAATTCAATATTTTAAACGATACTGTTGTCGTGGTAAATACCATTTCAGGTGGGCCATCGGAAAAAGTTGGTTTACAGGCTGGCGACAGAATTATTACAGTTGACGACTCCCTGATTGCCGGTGTTGGTTTAAGTACCCGTGATGTAATGAGTTTACTGAAAGGTCCCGGTGGGACAAAGGTTATTGTTGGGATTCTTCGAAAAAGCGAACCTGA
This sequence comes from uncultured Bacteroidales bacterium, assembly GCA_964388245.1. Lineage (GTDB taxonomy): Bacteria > Bacteroidota > Bacteroidia > Bacteroidales > M50B96 > JAIOYV01. Next base: position 27,625 of record CAYLZH010000003.1, on the reverse strand, counting down.
AATTATCGAATTTGAAATTACCCGTGGCAGAATACCTATGTATAGCGTCGATGTGGCCTATATGATCGACGACAGCACAGGGTATCTGAAAATCAGCCGGTTTTCGAAAAATACCTACAAGGAATTTATGAGTAGTATTAAGGAGCTTAAGGCTAATCAAATGACCAATCTTATTCTTGATCTGCGAGGAAATGGAGGAGGGTTTTTGGATGTAGCTGTTAATATTGTAAATGAGTTCCTTGAAGGTGGAAAACTAATAGTTTATCATGAAGGGAAAGCCCGGCCCAAACGCGAATCTTTCTCCACGTCCGATGGCGTTTGTATAACCGATAAGGTTTTTGTTTTGATTGATGAGCAATCGGCGTCGGCCAGTGAGATTTTAGCGGGTGCTTTACAGGATAACGACCGAGGAACTATTATCGGGCGCAGGTCCTTCGGTAAAGGCCTTGTTCAGGAGCAAACTCAGTTTCCAGATGGATCGGCACTAAGACTAACAGTTGCACGATATTATACACCTACCGGCCGGTGTATTCAAAAGCCTTACAATAATGGAAAAATGAACTACTACCACGAAGTAATGGACCGTTTCGATCATGGTGAATTTTCCGATGTCGACAGTATTGATGTAAACGACAGCCTGAAATATTTTACACCCAATGGCAAAGTTGTTCATGGCGGGGGAGGTATAGTACCAGATATTTTTGTGCCGGTCGATACAAGCGGTATTTCCAAGTATTTTACCAGGGTCCGGAATCGTGGACTTATCTATCTGTTTTCCTTCAATTATGCTGATAGTAACAGGGAGTCCTTCTCGGCGTATGACGATTATACCGGATTGCTCGAACATTTGAAAAAGCAGGATTTATTGGATGAATTTATTCGCTTTGCCAAAAGCAAGGGAGTTGATCCGCTTACGGCCGATATTGCCTATTCGAAAGATTTAATGAACACTTTACTCTACGGACAGATTGTTCGCAATATTTTCAACAACAAAGGCTTTTATCCAGTCATTCAGGATATTGATGCTACCTTGCTTAAAACAATTGAAGTAATACAATCTCAGGAAAAAAATTCAGATCAATTAGCCGAAGAATAATTTTAAAGTTGTAATCCCAAAACCCTTCTAAAAACATAATTAATCATGAAACAATTCATTCTTTTTTTGATCTTCCTGGTTTTTGCCTGTTTCTCAACTCAATCGCAGCAAGTTATTCTTCAGGAAGAATTTACACAAAATCCTTCCCCTTATTTTCAGGCTTATTTCACAACCGAATCGCTTGCAATGATTACTAACCAAACGGGCTATTTAACCGGAGGGAATGGTACCACCTGGGTTGGAAATGGCAACAATACCACCGCACAGGATGCCTGGGTAAACAATATGCTACACAGGGCTTCTTTCAGTGGCTATGTCGATGCACAAATCTATAATGCCATCGAACTTCATGTAACTTTCAGGCAAACAGCAGGTGGATCGTTAAAACATTCCTGGTTTAGAGTGTTGGTAAACGGCCATCAGCAAACAAGCAGATGTGGTCGTAAAAATTTCAATCCGACGAGCTTTTCTTCTGATATTTACCAAACAGCCGTTTTTGATCTTAGCAGTTATGGAGGACAGGAATTTGTACTTTCGTTTCAGTCATCGTGCAGGGAAAACGGGATTGATGCAGTTTACATCGACAGGATCAGGATTCTGTATAACAACTGTGAAACCTCTCTCGTTTTGCCATATTCTCAGGAATTTGATTGTGTTTGTTTTCCAGCTTCATGGTTAAGCTGTCCTGATAGCCTGTCGTTTGGCTGGGAAACAGGAGATATGTCAGGTCTCGGTGTTCCGCCTCATGGTAACTATATCTCATCGGTTAACTATCAGGGTGATACCATTTCTGCCGTTTCGAAATTGATTTCACCCTATTTTAATTTCGAAACCCTCGATAGTGTTTCAATCAATTTTGATGTTTTTTCAGATCATAATTTCTATTTGTTACAAAGCATCGGTTCCGGTCAGGATTTTACCGATACCTTATTGCTTCAATCAGCAACGGGAGGAAGCTGGCAGAATGTGTCGGTTAATTTATCGCAGTATGTTGGTAATAACCATGTTAGGATTGCTATTGCTAATGTCGGTCAGGGCGATTCGTTAACACTACTATGCATCGATAATTTCAATATTAACGGAACTAGCCAGGCACAGCACGATCTTGCTTTGTCGGCTTTGATTAGCCCTGTTCCTACACCGCAGTTTTCGGTTAGTGAGGATATTGGTGTCCGGATAAAAAATCCCGGACTGATAAGTACAAGTGATTTTACGGTTAGATTTCAGATCAATGATGGCTTTATTTATATTGATACCATTTCAACCATGATTGCACCAGGCGATAGTCTCGATTATTACTTTAGTCAAACGGCAGACATGTCATTGCCCGGCGATTACTATTTTTCCACTTGGGTAAATAAACCATATGATATCAATCCTGCCAACGACTCACTCGAAATACTTTTAGTATCAAGCTATCCAACAATAACCAACTTCCCATATATTCAATCATTTGAGCAGGAGAATTTCTGGACAAGCGGTGGACAAAACTCATCGTGGGAGCAGGGGATGCCTGTGGGGAATTTTCTTGGTTCAGCATCGAACGGACAAAAAGCATGGGTAACAAATTTATCTGGAAGCTACAATGTCTATGAGGGATCATGGGTACAAAGTCCTGTTTTTGACTTCACCAATTTAAGCTCCCCATTGTTAAGTTTCGATATTCTTTTCGATTGTGAGGATTTCGAAGATGGTGCGTGTTTGCAATATTCAACCAACCAGGGTGATACCTGGGCTACGCTTGGTGTAGTTGGTGATCCGCAAAACTGGTACAACAGCACCTGGGTAACCGGGCTCGCAGTAATGGGAACCTATAATGGATGGTCTCAAAATCCTTATCAGAATTGGGTTGAATCAGGATATGATTTATCGTTCCTCAGTGGTGAATCTGAAGTAAGATTTCGTTTTTTATTTGGATCAACCGAAAACTTTAATGCAAAGGAAGGTTTTGCTTTTGATAATTTCAGGATTTATGATGTTCAGGGACATGACCTGGCAATTGTAGGATTAAGTTATCCAGTGGGCGATTGTACTTTAAGCAACTCGGAGCCCGTAATGATTGAGGTCCGAAACATGGGCCTTAATGCAGTTTGGGGATTCGAGTTATCGTACCGTTTAAACAATGGAATTCCTGTATCTGAAATAGTAAGTGATACTATTCAGTCCAACTCAAGTTATCTCCACACATTTTCTACACCCGTCGATTTATCAAATTCAGGAATACAAAGCTTTTTTCTTAGTGTAAATGATTCCAGCGACCAGGCAGCATTTAACGACACACTTACTGTCAACCTTGAATTATTGATATCCAAAGAACTACCCTATTTCGAGAATTTTGAATCTGGTGTTTTGTCTGAAGGTTGGTCGCGTTCACAGGCTCCCGGATCAGACGGATGGTTGATAGGCAGTAACCTGGGCAGTTATTATTTTCCGGTTCCGGCACATGGAACCTATGCTGCCTCGAACGACGATACTTGTTATTGTGATATGAGCGCAGATATGCTGATTTCACCGGCATTCGATTTCAGCCAATATCAAAGTATAAATCTTGAGTTTGAGGCATATATTACCGGGTATCTTAACTCAAGCGGAAGCGTTTTGATTAGTTACGATTGTGGCTTTAGCTGGGAGATTGTTTCCTTTATTCCTGGTAGTGTACAAAATTGGCAAACTATTAATCTTGATTTAAGTGCTTATACAGGATTTAGCAGCGTAAAGATTGCATTTCTTCATAATGATAATGGTGGTTGGGGGGCTGGCTTTGCTGTCGATAATATTTATTTAACAGGTACACCATTCTCCCAGACACAGGAGATACCGCTACGATCGGGATGGGGAATTATGTCTGCATTTATCGATCCGGTAAATCCGTCAATCGATTCGGTTTTTTCCGATGTAGTAAGTAATCTAACCATAGTTAAAGATGGCGATGGGCTGGTTTACTGGCCTTATTTCGGTTTAAATATAATTGGCAATCATGAAATTGGGCACGGTTATCAATACCTGATGTTGCAGGCCGACACACTGTATGTGACCGGAATACCAGCTTACCCGCAATATACAACCCTAAACCTTCTTGGCGGATGGAGTATTATCGGGTATATCCGGAATACACCGGCATCGGTTACAGAGATGATGGCAACAATTGTTTCTGAAATTTTGTTAATGAAAAATGAAGACGGATTGGTTTTCTGGCCTTATTACCAGATTAATATGATAGGCGATATGAAGCCGGGGAAAGGTTATCAGATTAACATATCGAATCCTGTTTCTTTTTCATATCCGGCAAATCAATAATAGCATATACATCCGGTAAAAGAATTTATTTCTTTTTCTGACCAAGGCATTATTTCGACCTTGTTTTTTGAGCGAAGTAATTTTAACAATCCTTTAAAATTCAGGACTGATATTTTTTGTAACATTGTGCAGAAGTATTTTTCCTGATAGTACAGGCTGTTAATTCGGAAGTAAACATAAGACCATATCAATAAATATGCTTCGAATTGCATAACAAAGCCAGGCTGATATTTCAGATCTCTTGCTTTTTGACATAATTTATTGTATTGCATCAAATTAAAATGAAAGTTATGAATAAAGTTCACGTTTTTATCATTGGTTTTTGGTTTTATACTTTCCAGACTCTCACTTCAGGAGCATCTCCGGTTTTGTCGGTTTATCCATATGAGATAAATAAAAGTTGTTCTGAAATATCAGATACAATATATATTTCAAATAATGGAACCGATACCCTTACCTGGAATGCCTATGTAGATGTTTCAGATACTTCATGGATTTCAATTTCAGGTAGTTCGTCAGGTATTAATAGTGGAACATTAATAATTATTATTGAGGAGAACAATGGTTCTTTCCGAACTGGGTCGGTTGTAATTGAAAGCAATGGCCCTTCCGGCACACCTCAAATAGTTGAAATTATCCAGCAGAATTGTAGCTATCCCGCCTGGCAATATAATATTACAGGAAGCAGCCATACAATTTTGTTACAATCAACAACCGAACTTACAATTGAAAGTGTACCAATTGCCATTGGCGATTATATCGGTGTTTTTGCATTAGACAGCACAGGATCGATGATTTGTGCCGGATATACAGCTTACACAGGTAATTCAACAATTATTTCGGCATGGGAGGATGATTTATTAACCAGTAACAAGGATGGTTTTTCGGCTGGTGAAACATTTACCTGGAAACTCTGGCGCTTATCCGATGGACAGGAGTTTGACGCCAATGCAAGTTATATGCCTGTGGGAGGTCCTATTTCAAACCTTGATGAGTTTGAAAGCGAAGGAATGAGCGGCTTGATTTCTTTGGTGGCTAATATTAACCCGAACCAGTTAATTAGTTTACAGGCAGGTTGGAGTATTTTTTCAACATATATCGATCCGGTTTTCCCGGGAGTCGACAGCGTGGTTTCTTCAATTATTGGAAATGTTGCATTGGTTAAAAACGATGATGGTCAGGTATACTGGCCTGCCTTTGGCTTAAATATGATCGGTGATATGATTATCGGAAAGGGGTATCAGATAAAAATGTTACAAGCTGATACACTGATTGTTGAAGGCCAACAGGTAATTCCTGAACTTACCCCGGTTATTATTTCTACGGGCTGGAGTATTATTGCATACCTTCGCGACAGTCAGTCATCGGTTGTAACAATGCTCGATCCTGTGAGTGCAAATACGATTCTGGTTAAAAATACTGCAGGGCAAGTTTACTGGCTTGCTTTTGGCCTTAACATGATTGGAGATATGATTCCGGGCGAAGGATACCAAATAAAGATGTCGCAGCAGGATACTCTGGTTTACCCACCCAATTAAGGGACCTTAACTGCCCATAAAACAGGTAAGTCCTGTGGACAATAGACATACAGGACTTACTAATAAATACACAGAATGATAAATGTCTGAAAATTATATGTTTATCTAATAATCACGAATTTCTTAACAAACACATTTTCCTGATTTGTAGTCCGAATAAAGTAATTTCCTGCAGGCAGTTGAGAAATATCAATAATTTCTTTCGAATTACTACTTACATTAATCAGAAGACACTTGCCTTCAGGTGTGTAAATCTCAATCCTGTTAAGAATTCCTTCAGATACACTGAGGTTTAGATTGTCCCTTGCAGGATTTGGTGCTATAGTGAAGAGATCATTTTTAGGAATCTTATCAGGTAAGGACGTAGTTAACACATCGATATACTGGCAGGCTGTATCGGAACAGTTTGGATTAGCTATCTCGACAATTGTAAGGCAGGCGTTATACGTACCCGGATCGTTGTAAGTATGGAAAGTGTTGGCCAAACCTATTTGAGTGGATCCATCACCAAAATCCCAATGGAACTGGTAATCGCCCGGCGAGAATGTTGTATTGAAAAATACAGTGTTCGAGTCGACCATGTATGTGAATTCCGATTGGGTATAACACTCGGCAATCCAAAGCTCAAGTGTTGTAGTATCGGCGCATTCAGGATAAGGAATCGAAGTAACAATTGCAGTAATTACATAAGTACCGTCGTACGGATAGAGGTGTGTTGTGTTAAAGCCACCGGCCTGGTTGGTTCCATCGCCAAAATCCCATTCAATATAATAGCCAAATGAATTATATTGATAAACTGTGCTGAATGATGCTTCAAGGCCATCTAACATGTAATTGAAACTTGCATCCATATCACATATGGATAAAGTAAATGTATCGGTACAATTTGGGATACCCCAGTTATTAACAACAGCAGTTGCCGTAAATACCCCTCCGGGGGTTATTGTATGATTTATCGAAGTCTGGTTCCAGTATGACGTTCCGTCACTTAAAGTCCATGAAATATAATAGCCTGGAGGAAAGGGGGCATTATCGAGGACAAAATCATAGTTGTAGTTACCATTATCAGTTATTGTAAATTCGGCATTTGCCAAGCATTCTTCCACTGTTACTGACACAAAAAAAGTATCGGTACATGTGGAATCGTACATATTGGTAATTACCATCGATACATCGTACTGACCTGGTGAAGCATATACATGGTTCGGTTCAATAATATTGTTTGCATAGTTGCCATCGCCAAAGTCCCAGTAAATTGAATAATTGATAGAATCGAGCGGATAATCCGGGAAAAAATCTACACTTAGCTCAGTATCTAAGTAATTGAAATCGGCATAAGCAAGGCAGGAATCAACAGTTATAATCAGTGAATCGATATCAAAGCATAATGAGTCGGTCATGCTTGCAACTGTTAATCCTACTGTATATGTACCTTCGTAGGGATAAGTGTATTGGGCAGTTGTATTTGCGGTGTCAATAACACCATTTCCAAAATCCCAGATAAAGTAATAGCCTGTTGTCCAATTGGTGGTAGCATCAAAAAGTACTTCCATCCCGTAAATATCAAACATAAAATCGGCATTGGCATAGCAATTATTAATCAGAATATCGTAGCTGATTTCATCGTAGCATTGTGGTTGTTGCGGATCGGTAACAGTTAAAGTAACTGTATAGGATCCAAGGTTGCTATAATTATGGTTTATAGTTGTAAAATATGCACCAGTGTTTCCATCGCCAAAATCCCATTCAATAATGTAGTCGCCCAGTACATATTGCGTTGAGAATGTAGCATTAAATCCCATAATGTCGATGTCGAAATCAGCAACAATGTTACATTCCCAGGTTTCTACCTCATAGCTAACCACACTCAGGCAGGTCGAGTCGTATAAATCAAGGATTGTGAGACTAACTGGATATATGCCTGCCGATGCATATACGTAGTTGAAAGAATCGGTGTTTTGTACGAATGTGCTGTCGCCCAAATCCCAAAGCATGCTATAGCTGGATGTGTCGTAATTAAAATATGAGTAATACTCAACGTTCAATTCATTTACGTCGAAAAAGAATTCAGCGTTTGTAAGACAGGTGTCAAGGAATATTGTATCGGTGTACATGTCGAAACAAGTTGAATCAGTCAGGTCGTAAACTGCTAATGAAACAGCATAACTGCCGGGCTGGGTGTAATTGTGAGTTAACTCATCCTGATTTAGAATGGTGGTTCCGTCGCCTAGTGTCCATGTCAGGTTGTATTGTGTGGTGTCATAATTTTGTGATGCATAAAAATCGACTGAAAGTCCAAGATCATAATAACTGAATTCTGCATTTGCTTCACAATCGGGCAATACATTAATGGTATAGTCTTCAACCTCGCCATAAGTCGAGAAACCACATGGCAATAAACTTCCAGAATACATTATCCGAATGCGCATTCGTGTTTGACCTAACTCTGCTGATGCAGGTGGTACAATGTTGGCAGTGTAAGGTCCGTAACCGGGTGAGCCAATAGTTGCAATAAATTCACCAGCATCATAAAAATCAAAATCATGGTTCCAGTCGATCCAAATACCACATTGGTCGCTTAGATAAGGCTGACCATTGGTGATAATTATAGAATAACCTTCGCCAATAACCATGTCGGTCGATAAATTCGTATAGTCGCTATAGGCTGTAGCTGCCGATGGGTTTATTATATTTCCAACTGCAACATTGGAAATATATTCATCCATGCCTCCGCCGGCATAACAATAGGTCTGGGCATGTGAAACTGTACTAATTCCAATCAGTAGGAAAAAGAGAAAATAAATCTTTTTTTTCATAAGGATATAGGTTTTATTGGTTCATAACATCGCTTCAATCAGTATACAAATCTATGAAAATTGTTTGATTATGAAATGGGTAAGCTTAAAAGATTGATGGTTCTTATTATATTGAAATTTGAAAGAATAACAACATATGAGTTGAACAACGATTTTTAACTTCAAGCCAATTGATGAATCGATATAAATCCGGTTGGATCTACTTTATTATTCTTTGTGAAAGATTGTTATATTTCCACTTCTAGTACGGATTCGTACGTCCGACCGGCCTTTATCTTCTCCCATGCGGCCACTGATCACATATTGTTTCTTTTCATTGTTAATGCATTCAGTACTTACATCAGCCAGTTCGTCGGGATAATGGATATTGGTATCGAAATGTTGTACAATAATTGAATAGCCTGATCCGGTTTCGAAAAACAGGACCATGTCGGCCCATTCTGCATTAAGTTTCAGAAAACTAAACTCTTTCGATATAAGATCGATGTTGAAGTTCCCATATTTCATGTCGATGTTTGCATTGTCGAACAATTCGTCGATCCAGAAATCTGTAAAAAATCCCTCACCCTGAATTGCATTAATTTGTTCGATGTTGAATTTGTCGCGCTTCGATATGGCCCTGAGTTTATTTACGCCGTCAATGCGTATTTTGGATGATTTGCTTTCGATGTTTAAGACATCGGCATCGCGGATTTCAAAATCAGAGTACGAAAGGTTTATGTTTAAATTCGATGCTGAATTTATTGTTGCATCACCAAATGCAACCGATATTTCCGATTCGCTGAACAGGTCGTGGGCTTTAAGGTTTCCGTACGATAGGCTGATTTGTAACCGGGCTTCGGAATCGTTCAAATAAATATCGCCATATTTGTTATCGATGTTTAATTCAACATTTTGAGGAGCCATAACTATGTAGTCAATTTCAACATCGTTGCCACCTGATGCCAGTGTTTCAGCCAGGTCAATCAGTTCATTAATAATTCCCGACCGTCCACGCTCAAAAGTTGTTTTGGCACTTACATAATAAGGTGTGCCTGTAAAATCAAAATCAATCGAGTTAATAACTTTATCGAGGCGCGACAGTGATGATGACTGGACATGCATTGAAATATCAAATCTTACGGAATCCTTTTCCCATGGAATAATATGGACTTTCCCGTATTTATTGGTTATATCGATTTTGGTTTGAGGTCCCACCTTGTAACTTCGACTAATCATGCGTGAGTCGGTGAAATTTTGAGCAAAAGCCTGGCTCCCAATAATTATCGAAAGAACAACCAGTATATTCAATGATTTAAATTTCATGATTATTGGATTTATTGTGTGATGGGTCTTCAATTTTCTTTAGCAATTCAAGAACCTCATTCAAGATTTGCAGTTTAAGCCTGTAATTTTGGATCATAGCTTCAATTACCTCCTGGTTATTGTAGTTCTCCTGTAAATCGTTTTTTAATTCCTGATATATAGAATCGAGTTCGTTAATGTCGTAATTAACTTGTAGCTTTAACTCAGGATTGCCGGTCAAATATTTATCAATTTCCAAAAGTCGTTTATTTACCCGTGATGTGTAATAAGCTTCTGCTTCAATCAATTCCGGAGGCTGTTCGTATTCATGCGCTTGTTCTGTCTCAACAATTATGGTATCGTTACGGTGAATCATTTCAGAAATAAGAAACGAAATACAAAAAATAACCAGAACTGCAGCTGCTCTCCACAGCACCTGTTTCCATTTATATGATTTAACAGCTGTTTTCTTCTTTTGCTGAACCGATTCGTTTATTTTTTCCCACATTCCTGCTGGTGACTCAAGGGAATCAAAATCGTTTCGGTTTTCGGTAATGAATTTTTCTAATCTGTCGTTCATAATTCGTCCCCTCCTTTAATTCATTTGCAATAGTTCTTTTACTTTTCGCTTAGCCCTCATATATTGCGATTTCGATGTTGATTCTGATATTCCAAGGATTTCAGAAATCTCGACATGGTCGTAACCTTCTAACAAATAGAGTGAAAAAATAATCCTATACCCGTCGGGTAATTTGGCAATACTTTGTTTTATTTTCTGAACATCGAGAGCGACATGTTCCTCTTCTTCTTTATTATCATGTCCTTCATAGTTATGTAGGCTATCGGTATAAACCAATTCGGCTTTTTTCTTTTTCAGCGAATTAATACATTTATTAATTACGATGCGTTTAAGCCAGGCCCCAAATGATGATTCGTACCTGAAACTATCGAGTCTTGTAAATGCTTCGCAAAAAGCCTCCTGCAGCATATCCTCCGCCTCTGAGTGGTTGTTCATCATACGGTAACAAATATTGTACATAGCCTTAGCATAAAGTTGATACAACTGGTATTGTGCCCTGGAATTTCCAACTTTGCTTTGCTCAACAATTTCCCGATGAATATCTGAATAAACCTTTTTTACCATTTGTATATTCGATCGCCCCAAGAGACAAAATATATATTTAAGGGTTGCACGGCCGGTGGTTAAATATAGTATATAAAATACCTTCTGAAAGCAGATTATTTACTTGGATGTACTAAATATTGATCACCATATTGGTATTCTTCTTTCCAAACTTTACGGCAATGCATTAGGAGTTTATTTTACATGAAACCTTGGATCATCCTTATAAGCAGAGTCGATATGGACCAAACGGTCGAGGATGGCCGAGAACAACTCAAAAAGGTCCTTCAGTACAACTTTATCTCTTATGATACCCATGCATTGAAAGTGGAGAACATCCACGCCCTCAGGGTAACTTTGACTGAACCAACCTTCATCGTCTTTTATTTCAATGTTAAGTTTGGGTGGTTTTCGAAAAAGGTCTTTTAGTTTACGGTCGTTGAGGAAGCGCTTAATTTTGGGCTCATTGTTTCCTTTTATAATGAACCGGTCGTCGAAATATCTATCACCTATCTGGATATCCTGCATCCCGAATATCTTTCCAATGGTTGAAAAGAAGCTTTCATGAAAGATTTTAAAACGTAAGCCATCTTTATTGATAAAGGGTACTCGCAAACGTGTATAGGTAACCGAACTTTGGCCTGTACTCTGGGTGTACGTATCAAGAACAATTTCCCATTTATCGTGCCTGTACCGGAGTTTGTCGGCTTTCCAAAAACCCTCATCAATGTATTCTCCGCCTATGTCGTTGGCAATTTGCGACCAAATATCATCTTTCGATGGACCAAAAATATTTCTGAGAGTTCCCATATTTTATAAGTTTTGAATTGTTCCAAACAGTTAGGTTAAATCAAGTTGTCCTACGATCAAGCTAACAAAAGGGATAATAGAACACCGGCATTTCAAGCCATTTAGGTTTATGTCCTTAGCTCAAAATTTTGCCCAAGGTATACTTTTCTGACATGTTCATCTTCTGAGAGTTCACGAGCTGTGCCCGATTTCAATACCGATCCTTCGAAAAGCAAATATGCCCTGTCGGTAATGGAGAGGGTTTCGTGAACATTATGGTCGGTAATAAGAATGCCGATGTTTTTGTCTTTCAATGAATGTACTATATTCTGAATATCTTCAACTGCAATTGGGTCAACCCCGGCGAAAGGTTCATCCAGTAAAATGAACTTTGGGTCAAGGGCCAGGGCACGGGCAATTTCAGTGCGTCGGCGTTCACCCCCGGACAGTTGAATACCAAGGCTTTTCCTTATTCTTTGAAGTCCAAATTCTTTTAATAATGATTCAGTCTTTTCACGTTGAAATTCTTTCGAAACATTGGCCATCTCGAGGACAACACGAATATTGTCTTCCACACTCAATTTGCGAAATACTGAAGCCTCCTGGGCAAGATAGCCAATTCCTTTTTGTGCACGTCGATAAACAGGTTCGGTAGTAATATCTTTATTGTCGAGGTAAATTTTGCCTGAATTTGGTTTGATCAATCCCACAATCATATAAAACGAAGTGGTCTTTCCTGCTCCATTTGGGCCGAGCAATCCGACAATCTCACCCTGGTTTACTTCAATCGATACACCATTAACTACGGTACGGCTGCGGTATTTTTTCACAATATTTTCGGTTTGCAATATCATTTTCAGTAATTTGATTTAACATACAAAATAAAGGGTAGTATTCGATATACCAAAAAATTGTTGTTATCGCTATGAAACGAATTATAAAATTTAAGATTGCACATTAAGCTCAAAAAGACCAGGTGTAATTATAAATTACTACAATTGAATTATCATCCTTTTTCAAAATCAATTCAGATATACTTTTTTCAACAACCTTTACTACAGAATCTTCTGATAAAAATTCTTAACTTTAAGCCCTTATTTTTAGCAATGGCTTCACTTTCAAAAATTCAGGGTCCGGTAAGGAACGAAATGATTGAATTCGAAAAATATTTTCGATCATTTATGAAAAGTAAAGTGCCTCTGCTCAACATCATTACAAATTATATAATTCGGCGCAAAGGCAAGCAAATGCGGCCGATGTTTGTTTTTTTATCGGCCAGGCTAACGGGTGAAATAAACCAGTCGACCTATCGTGCTGCAGCATTTCTTGAGCTCCTTCATACAGCAACTTTAATCCATGATGACGTTGTTGATGAGTCGCATCAACGGCGAGGGTTCTTTTCAATAAATGCACTGTGGAAGAATAAAATAGCAGTTTTAGTAGGTGATTATCTGCTCTCGCGGGGGCTTTTTCTGTCGGTAGAAAATAGCGAGTTTGATCTGTTAAAAATAGCCTCTGAAGCAGTGCGCGAAATGAGCGAAGGTGAATTGCTACAAATCGAAAAGGCCCGTAAACTGGATGTTACCGAAGATGTTTATTTTGAAATTATTGAAAAAAAAACAGCAACCCTGATTGCATCATGTGCTGCCAGTGGAGCAAAGTCGACCGGTGCCAACGATGAAGTAGTTGATAAAATGAAAAAATTTGGCCGGTATGCCGGTATTGCTTTTCAGATTCGCGACGATTTGTTTGATTATCAGAAAAATTCGATGGTAGGAAAGCCCATTGGCAATGATATCAAAGAAAAGAAAATGACACTTCCGTTAATTCATGCTTTAAATAAAACAACAGGAAGCGAGAAAAGGCAAATTATTCGACTTGTAAGAAAAAACAACAACGATGCAAAGAAAATCAACCAGGTCATTACATTTGTTAAAGATAATGGTGGCCTCGATTATGCAATCCTGAAAATGGAGGAATACCGGAAGAAATCCATTGAAGCGTTAAACGAATTCCCTGACAGTAATGCCAAAGAAGCACTAATAGAGCTGGTAAATTTTTCAACATCCCGCAATAAATAGTAGTTCCATAAGCCGGCTTTTTCTGAGATATTTACTTCATTTAATTGATTTTCAAATATCAATCTTTCAGTAGGTTGAGTGAATTATAAATATATGCAGATTATTTAATATTTAGTGAAAAAGTTTTTAAATTTGCCTGATTTTTAAACGGAAAGCTAAGGTTTTCATTTCAAAGGATAATTAATACAAATTTTATGTCGAAAAACATTGGCAAAATTCAACAGGTAATCGGACCTGTCATTGATGTAAGCTTTGAACAAGAAGGCAGTGAATTGCCTCAGATTTATGATTCGTTGGAAATTTCCCGTGAAGATGGATCGGTATTGGTTGTTGAATGTCAGCAACACATCGGCGAAAACACTATCCGTGCAGTTGCTATGGATTCAACTGATGGCCTGTCGCGTGGATTGGATGTTGTAGCAACAGGTGCACCTATCAAAATGCCAATTGGCGATAAAGTTAAGGGGCGGTTATTAAATGTAACCGGCGATGCAATCGATGGAATAGGACCAATAAGCAAAGAGGGTGGATACCAAATACACAGTCCCGCGCCGAAGTACGAGGAATTATCAACCGAGACAGAGGTGCTTTTTACAGGAATCAAAGTAATTGACCTGATTGAGCCCTATTCAAAAGGAGGAAAAATTGGTCTGTTTGGGGGCGCCGGTGTTGGAAAAACAGTATTGATCCAGGAATTGATCAACAATATTGCAAAAGCTTACGACGGCCTGTCAGTTTTTGCCGGTGTAGGTGAGCGCACGCGGGAAGGGAACGACTTGCTTCGCGAAATGCTTGAGGCAGATGTAATGACTTACGGTGAAGAATTCAAGAAAAGCATGGAAGAAGGCGGTTGGGATTTGTCGAAAGTCGATCTCAAGGAAGTCGAGAAATCGAAAGTAACCCTTGTTTTTGGACAGATGAACGAACCACCGGGAGCCCGTGCCCGTGTAGCCTTGTCGGGTTTAACAATTGCCGAAAATTTCCGCGATGGAGATGAAAAAAGTGGCGGACGCGATATCCTTTTCTTTATCGATAATATTTTCCGTTTTACACAGGCAGGGTCGGAGGTATCTGCTTTACTTGGCAGGATGCCCTCAGCAGTTGGATACCAGCCAACACTTGCAACCGAAATGGGTGCTCTCGAAGAAAGGATCACATCAACCAAGCGCGGATCGATTACATCAGTTCAGGCAATTTATGTACCCGCCGACGATTTAACAGACCCGGCACCGGCTACTACATTCTCCCACCTGGATGCCACAACTGTTTTGAACAGGAAAATATCGGAACTTGGAATTTACCCTGCAGTTGATCCACTCGATTCGACATCAAGGATATTGACACCCGATATTGTTGGCGAAGAACATTACAATACAGCCCAGCGTGTCAAGGAAATATTACAACGGTACAAAGAGCTGCAGGATATTATTGCCATTCTTGGGATGGATGAATTATCAGAAGAAGATAAGTTGGTTGTTCATCGTGCACGTCGTGTACAACGGTTCCTATCACAGCCATTCCATGTAGCCGAGCAGTTTACAGGATTAAAAGGATGCCTTGTTTCAATTGAAGATACGATTAAAGGATTTAATATGATTATGGATGGTGAAGTTGACGAATATCCCGAATCAGCCTTCAACCTGGTTGGAACGATTGAAGAGGCAATTGAGAAAGGCAAAAAACTGATTGCCGAGGCAGAACAATAGAATTTATCTTAAACTAAATAATCAATGTTTTTAGAAATTGTTACACCAGAGAATAAATTGTTTTCCGGCGAAATAAAATTAGCTCAGTTGCCAGGGAGTTTTGGCTCATTCGAGATAATGAACAATCATGCTCCTATAATATCGAGCCTCAAAAAAGGAAGGGTAAGGCTAATTAATAATGAAGACCAGGAGTACTCTTTCGACATTGAGGGTGGTGTAATCGAATCTACCAATAATAAGATTATTATTCTTGCTGAGACATCATAAGCTAATGGCATTTTCTTAGGGACTCTTTGAATTTCACCGCAATTTTTCAAAGTCACGAATAATCCTAATGGGAGGGATTCATGGCTTTTTTAATATTACACACCGGATGACTCTGTGTCCAGCAATTACAATTTGGTTGACCGATCAGCTCGATCCTTCAATTTCCGGACTCGCAATTGGAGAAAGGTATTCTGCAAGGATATGGAGCCCAAATGAAAAGATTGAACAGATCATTAAGCTTGAATCGTTTTCAGAAGGGAACAACAATTTTGAACACAATGGAATTGCAGTTCTTTCAAAGCTTTCTATAATTGGCGAAAATTATTCTGATATTTCTTATGTTCAGGTATTACGAAATCCAGCAAGTTCCAGTGCTCAGATAAACTTATAATCCAATGAAAACACAAAGGCCGAATTGATCCTATACAACAGCTATGGCGAACAGGTTCTACACCGAAACAATCTTATAATCCCCGCTGGACATCAGTCTTTTTCAATTGATATTTCTAAATTTTTGGCTGGGCTTTACTTTCTAAAAATCCGATCATCAAATAGTATGTATAACCACCCAATCGAAATAATTCGATAATTCTAAAACAACTTTTTTTAATATACAGCAACCCCCGGAGAAATTCGGGGGCTTTGCTTTTGATGGCTGAAGCCTAAAGATTATTTTGAGGTACTATAATTATTCACATTGTCAACATAATTATTTCAATCATTAAACTGATAATTTGTAAACTACTACCTAAGAAACGAAATAGCTGCATTTTCAATAATAGACTAATCTGCGCAACAACTATCTCAGTTTCATAACAGAAATAGGAAATACACTCTAAACATCGTATCAATGAACTAACCCTGATGCTTTCAAATCGATGTCAATTTTTAATAACATATCCAATTTTTATTAATGAGTATTTCTGTGTAAATTTGGTATCGATTATAACGACAAATTAACCATGAACATCTAATTTAAACCATATGAAAACAATTAGCCTTGTTGTATTTGCTCTTTTAACCAATGTTATTTTGGGTAATGCCCAAACTACTTTTGCAGAACCATATCTTATTTCAGGAAAAGTTGTTGCACCCAAAACCGTAGAATTTGCAGATATGGATGGTGATGGGGACAATGATATTATATATGGAGAATGGTCGGGTAATAACATTGCCTGGATAGAGAATATGGATGGATTAGGCAACTTTGGCAATTATCATTTAATCACAAATTATACTCCTGTCACTTATTGTATTGCTGTCAAGGATATTGATAATGATGGTGATATGGACGTAATCAATGCTTCTCATTTCACAGAGCCAGTTATGTGGCATGAAAATGTGCATGGCTTTGGCAAAATCTGGCAATCTCATCTGATTTCGAGTAATATGCATGGAATGGAATATGTTTGTCTTGATGATCTTGATAGTGATGGAGACTTAGATGCCTTGTTTTCTTGTGTTGGATATGGGACATATTGGTGTGAAAATCTTGATGGGAATGGAAATTTTGATTCAATTCCTAATGTGATAGATTCTACTTATTCGAAATGCTCAAGGCCGGTAGACATTGATGGTGATGGTGACATGGATATTGTAATTGCAACTGCAGAGGATAAAACTGTTTCGTGGTATGAAAATATAGATGGACAATGCAATTTTGGTTCTAGGCAACTTGTTGCAGATTCTGTAAATTGGGCTACATACATTTTACCGATTGATATTGATAATGATGGTGATTCGGATATTATAACTGCCATTGAGTACGAACAAAAAGTAATCTTAAATAAAAATTTAGATGGATCAGGTACTTTCGGTGAAAGGATTTTGATCTCAAGTGAATTATTTCCTTTTAATTTTGTAAGTGCATCCGATATCGACAACGACGGAGATCAGGATATCTTTGCTGCAGCCGAAGATAGCAACATTATAGCATGGTATGAAAACTTAAATGGTGAGGGACAGTTTGGTGCAGCGAACATAATCTCAGATAATCGATTATATCCCAGTTGGAATGTTTGTGGTGATGTGGATAATGACGGTGATTTAGATCTAATTACCGCATCCTTATCTGACCATACAATCTCCTGGTACGAAAATAGCAATGGCGCTGGTAACCTCAATATCGAACATAAAATTGCTTCTTCCCCTTACGATCCAAAATCACTGTGTCTTGGAGACATAAATGGGGATGGATATATGGATATTTTAGTTTCATCATTTTTAGCTGATGAAGTTGTGTTCTTTGAAAATGTAAATGGGAATAAGTTTAGTTTGCCAAAAGTTATCAGCAACGACATTTATCGTCCATTTAAAATAGAAACAGGTGATCTCGATAAGGATGGAGATGTTGATGTTGTAGTTGGCTCTCAAGGCAATAATAACCTTCATTGGATAGAAAATATAGGTGGAGCCGGAACAGTTTTTAGTAAGCATTTGATATCGAATTCAGCATTATCAACAGTCTCGATCCATCTTGAAGATATTGACAATGACCAGGACTTGGACATAATTTCTGCAACCAACCATGTAGATAGTACCGGATTACAGGAAAGAGTTATTGGATTGTATGAAAACATCAATGGAGATGGTATCTTTAGTGAACTAAAAGGAGTAGATAAATTCACTAATTACCCGATACTTGTTAATTCAAGCGATATTGATGGAGACGGAGATTCAGATATTTTATCTGCTTCGCAAATTAGTAACAACATTCATGTTTTGGCGTGGTATGAAAACATCAATGGCTATTCATTTAAAATCCCACCTAATCTCCTTGTTATCACACCATATATTCAATTTGTTCATCCATGTGATTTAGATGGAGATAATGACAATGATGTGCTTTTTGGTCCCTATTATGTGGGATCAGAAATTCCGTGGGTAGAAAATACTGATGGAAATGGAAATTTTGCACTACAAACAATAAGTACAAACGAAACAGGGAATTCTTATTCTCTTAAACCCTGTGATATTGATAATGATGGTGATATTGATATTATCCAGTCAAGTTTGAATAGAGTTAATTGGTATGATAGAAATGACAGCACCAATAGCTTTAGCAACTTACGAGTAGTAGCAGATAATATTAGAACTTCATTTATAGAAATCTGTGACATTGATAACGATGGTGATAAGGATATTATCGCAATAGGTCGTCATGATCATAAAATTTGGATTATTAAAAACTTAACCATAATTAATATTCCAACAGTAGCAAAGAATCAAGTTTCTGTTTTCCCAAATCCCTCTTCTAATAAACTTTATTTAGAATTAGAAACCCAAAACATCCAACAACTAAGAATTTTCGACATCACTGGAAAATCCGTCCTTGACCAGAAAAATATCCCGACACCGGAATCAATATATATTTCTGGGTTGAAAAGCGGGGTTTATATTTTACATATTGAAACCGACAAAGAAGTCTATACATCAAAGTTTGTGAAAGAATAATATTTGAAAATCATGAAACATTGCCTTACACTTTTGATCTGTTTTTTTCTACTAAGTAGTTTTTCCTTTTCCCAACCAATATTTATCTCACATATTTTAACTGTTGGCGGATACCCCAAGAAGCCCAGTCTTTGTGATATGGATAATGATGGCGATTTGGACATTCTGGTTTTCGCTGGTGGTGACCAAAAAGTAGTATGGTATCGCAATAATGGAAATGGTTTTTATGATACTGCAATTGTTATTAATTCCAATAATGAGCTTGTATATAATGCCGAACCTGCCGATTTAGATCAGGACGGGGATATTGATGTGGTATGCTGTGCTTCTGGTCGGATTTGCTGGTTTGAAAATGCAGGCAATGGTAGTTTTGGTAGTTGCCAGAATATCTACAATAACTATGCTTTCGATGGTAATGCCTTATTATACATAAACGATCTGGATAACGACAATTTTAAAGATATTATTTGTTCAACATACTCTGATAGTACAATTACCTGGTTTAGGAACCTCGGGAATGGAAATTTTGGACCCCAACAAATTATTGATACTATTAGTGCAACCTCTTATAAACTAATTCCGGTTGATCTTGATCAGGATGGGAAGAAGGATTTACTTTGCTCAAAATCATTTCATACAAGTAGTATTACTTATTCCATAAATACATGGAAGAAAAATCTTGGAAATGGAAATTTTAGTCTGGAACAGTTTATCGATTCTGTAGAGTACAGTTATGGAGGAATAGAAATTGTGGACTTCGACAATAATGGTTTTCCTGATATTGTTGGTTCTCATGGCTTTGTGATTACATGGAAAAAAAATTTGGGTGGAGGAAACTTCTCGAATGATATACTAATAGATAGTACATCGGCAACACCACGTCTCGCATTGGCAGATATGGATGGTGATAGCGACATGGATATGATAAGCACATATATTTCAACCTATTTTGTGGTTTGGCAAGAAAATATTGGTGGAGGGGTATTTGGTCCTTCCCAAATGATTTGTGATACGCTACCTAACCTTGCCTGGTCATGCAGTGGTGATCTCGACAATGATGGCGATATTGATATTGTTTCCAGCACTTCTATCCATTCTACAATTGAGGTGTTTAAGAATTCAGGTGCTAATATATATTCCCATTTTCAAAGAATCAGTTATGCAGCAGCATCTGCTATGGATGTTCATATTTCGGATATTGATAACGATGGTTTGCCGGACATTCTTTCAGCCTCACGTGCTGATGATAAAATTGCCTGGTATAAAAACTTGGGCAATAAGCAATTTTCCCTACAAAAAGAAATCTCCACTTCAGTTACTTATGCAAATTCGGTAAGCACAGCCGATTTCGACCTGGACGGACATGAGGATGTTGTTGCAGGAGGATGGGGAAATGAGGTTGTTTGGTTTCATGATTTCCACAACGATTTTTTTGGTTCATGTGATACTATACCATATAGTTATGGCAATACATTTCGTATTGTGACATGCGATATGGACAATGACAGTTTGATTGATGTAATATGGAACAGTGGAGGCGCTTTACACTTGTCGAAAAATCTTGGTAGTGGTAATTTTGGAAATCCTCAATTCCTCAATAATATTCTGGATATAGATGCCATTGCTGTGAAAGACCTTAATAACGACTCCCTACCAGATATAGTTGTATCGAATGAAAGTAGAATTTTCTTAATTGGTAATAATGGTGGTGGTAATTTTGTGCCTTTAGATACAATAAATCCTTTTATAGGGGGACAGGAAATAGATTTAGTAGATATCGATAATGATAACGATATTGATATTGTTTTTCAGGATTTTAATTTTTGGACATATCCTCTTGAAAACTTTCTGGGGTATTATCCAAATGATGGCTTTGGTAATTTCGATAGCATTGTTTTTATTCCATGCGCAGGTGATATGATGAGTTACGGCATGGCAACTGTAGATATTGATAATGACGGGGATTTGGATATTTTTTCAGGTCTTCTTTTATCCTCTACTTTCGATAATCGATTAATATGGTACGAGAACCTTGGATCTGCTAACTTTGGCCCTCCAATTCCTGTTGATTTCATAGAAAATAATGTTTGGGATATTTGTACAAGTGATTTAGATAACGATGGGGATATGGATCTTATATTAGCACTTCACCCTAAGGTGCAATGGCTTGAAAACACCCTCAATAACCTGGTAGATACAATTACGATTTGTGCCGACGATAGTGCAATGATTTTTGGAAACTGGGTAAGTCAACCCGGTGATTACACCGATACTCTCATCAATATTCAGGGGGGTGATAGCGTTATTATTGTTCGGCTGGAAAATTTTCCAACTTACTTCCCACTTGATACCATAGAAATCTGCGAGGGTGAAGCCTACAATTTCTACGGCCAGATGCTTACTACAACCGGAATTTATTCCGAAACCTTCCAATCGGTTCACGGTTGCGACAGCATAGAAGAACTTACACTGGTGGTTATTCCTGCACCAGTGGTTAGCATTTCTCCTTTCGTACCCGATTCAGTGAGTATTGATTCAGGTTTGCTTGCCTTACCAGCAGCAACTCCTGCCGGTGGAATTTATTCAGGAAACGGAATCGTTGCAAACGCCTTCTATCCATCAATTGCAGGACTGGGCGAACATTGGATTTTGTACACCTATTCAGATTCCCTGAACGGTTGTTCTAATACAGATTCAACCTTAATAAAAGTATACGACCCCATTGGAATTTACGAACTGGAAAAACAAAATGTAAAACTCTACCCCAACCCCGGCACCGGCGATTTTGTGTTAACTGGAACAAACCTGCAATCCGTACATATCAAAACTCTTACCGGGAGACTGGTGAAAGAAGTTACCATCAATAATCGGAATGAAGTTCATTTCAACCTTGCTGGGCAAACCAAAGGGATTTATTTTGTGCATATTGAGAATGATGATACGAAAATCAGGAAATTATTGGTTTTAATGTAATAGAAGAGACAAAACATTAGTCGGGGCGCGACTTTAAGTTACACCCCGACTTTTCCATCAAAGAGGGCTTCATTGTTTGGACTGACTCACCGGATGACTCAATGTTACCCGATGAGTTGTTATAGCAGCAATCAACAGTGTAATCCATGTAAATTTATAATTCCACAAACTTGATATATTGGTTGGATTTTGTTTTTTTGTGGGGTGGTAAAATTCCTCGTCATACGTTTTAGCTCTATTGGCGATATTGTTCTAACAACGCCTGTTCTTAGAAACCTGAAACAACAGGTTGAAGGAGCCGAAATTCATTATCTCACTAAAAAGCAATATGCTACGGTTGTCCAGGCCAATCCTTATATTGATCAGGTTCGGGTATTGGACAGGAACATGCCCCAGCTACTTGAAAAATTAAAGTACGAGCATTTCGATTACATTATCGACCTGCACAACAACCTAAGAAGTAGAAAAGTAAAGCAAAGTCTGGGCATGTTGGCATTTTCCTTTAAAAAACTGAATTGGGAAAAGTGGCTGATGGTACATTTCAAAATAAATAAACTGCCCGATGTACACATTGTCGACCGCTACATGCAGACCCTGTCGGTGTTTGATGTGAAAAACGATGGAAATGGATTGGACTATTTTATCCCGGAAGGAGAAGAAATATTAAAAGTGGATTTACCGGAAGAATATCGCAGCGGCTATATAGCCTTTGTAATCGGAGCACAACATTCGACCAAAAAGCTACCGCCCGAAAAAATTGCCGAAATATGTGGGAAACTAGAACTACCAGTTATTTTGTTGGGTGGCCCGGAAGACAAAGCAGTAGCTGTAACGGTAGTGTCTAAAAGCAGGTCATTTTCGGATAAAAGCAAAGATTTAGTTTATAATTCCTGTGGAAGATTTTCCATCAATCAATCGGCTTCGCTGGTAAAACAAGCCAGTGTTGTGATAAGCCACGATACCGGACTGATGCATATTTCTGCCGCCTTTAAAAAGAATTTAATCTCGATATGGGGCAACACAATCCCCGAGTTTGGAATGTATCCTTATCTGCCAAATTCGGATTCAAAAATATTTCAGGTTGAAGGATTAAAATGCAGGCCATGTAGCAAAATAGGTTTTTCGAAATGCCCTAAGAAACATTTCGATTGTATGAATAAGCAGGATGTGGACGGGATTGTAGAGTTGGCAAAACAGTTATTTTAATTTCATAAATTTTAAGACAAAGCTTGCAGAGAATTTTATTAGTTGAATGATCAGGATTTTTTATGCTCGGGCGAAATGCATTGGTTGCGGATATTGTTGTGATATTGCTCCTGCATTTTGGCAGGTTGATAAAATTGATGGCAGGTGTAATTTATCGGGTGCAATAGAAAAACAGGGCGTTTTTGTTTTAGAGATTTTCAAGGATGATACACTCCTAATCAACCAGTGTGCTGATATTTGTCCGTCGAAATGTATCAGCATTAAAAACTAATTGCTGTTTTGTTTGTATCATGAAGTAAGTAAACTTTTATTTTGTTATAATGACCAGAAACATTTTTGTTTTATCTACAATACTTTGCTTTATCTCTGTAAACATAGTTCAGGCAGAAACATCATTGCAAGTAGATCAGGTTAAAAATCAGTCCGTTATAAATAATGATTTACAAGACAGCATTGACAGACAAGCACTTAAGAATGAGCTTGCCCGTTTGAAACAGCAGAAAAACGAGAAAATCGAAATTATCAGGCAAAAAGAACAAACAATTGTAATTCTTGCTTTAGTAATTACGGTATTATCGGTATTAGTAGTAATTTTCTTTTTTGCATGGCGATCGGTACGACGAAGGCGGAGGATCGATATTGCCGAGCTTCAGGCCGGGCTTGGGAAATAATCAAAATCACATTTTTGATATTGTTTTTTACCTGCCAGGTGCAGGTTTTTCATCTGAGTCTTTTACATTACCTGAAATTGAGCTTGAAATATTTGGATTCCAGTCAAATTCCAGGTCCCAGTTCGCCCGAACCTTTATTTCACCGGGATAGAAATTTACCTTTTCGGGCTGCATTTTCGAGCTGTAATTTCCAGTATCCCATTTTCCATTATTGTTGAGGTCGAATATAAATTTCATCTTAAAGTTTCCGGGAAGCAGGAAATTAAACATGGTTTTACCAGCTTTATTGATCCTTTTTTCTTCAAGAATTACTTCTTTTTCATCCAATAGCTGAATAATACCGTATGTATTTATACTATCAAAATTGATTATAATATTCCCATAATCCTCGTTAGCACGTGTTTTAAAAACAATGGCCGTACTATCATTATATTTATTCCAATAACTCGTTATAGCTGAATCTTCGGCAATTAAAACATAGCGGTTATCCGGTTCCCACCGGGTATATAAATGGTAATTTCTAACTTCATTTGTGTCATTTTTTATGCTGCACGGAACTCTAACCTTACTGGTATCTTTGCTTGTAAATAATTGTATTAATGAGGTGTCCAGTTTTTTTACAGGTTCAGCAAAAGTAATAATGAAATTCTTGTTCTTTTCGAGGTACGAATTTTTCGTGGGTTTGGTTGAAAATTGTAAACCTTTGACTTTCTCTTTCTCCTTTTCTTTTTCTTTCTTTTTCTTTTCTTTTTTTCTGAAGCCCAACTTAAGTGAATCGCGATGCAGATAATCCAATCCAAGTGAGTCTTTTCTGACAAAAGAGGCTTCTAAAAATATTGTATCTAAATTATATTCTGTCGAGTCAGTCAGCCATATAAACAAACTATCGCGGTTTTCGTGGTATTCCTGAATTACATGCAGTGTATCGGGGACAAGGAAATTTATGCCAATCGAATCTTTAACCGGTTGGTTGAAAGCCAGTTTAATCTTAGTATTGTTTTTCCGGTCAGTGCTTTTTAAATATTGTTTGTAAAATTCCTCTTCGAATAAATGTAAGCTGATATTTGAGGGGTGATTTTTTGTTATCGTTTTGCGTACAATACTATCGTTGCCCAGGGTATCAAGAGGAATCGTGTCGACCTTTTCATGCAATTCGGCAAAAGGGGCCACAAAAGTATCGAGAAAAGCAATTGCCTCGTTGGGCATATCAAAGAGGTAGTTGCTGTTTGCATCCTTTAATGCAAAAATTTTATATGTTGATTTTCGCATGTTATTTATTGAAAAACTACCATCTGAAATGGTCCTCGAAACATACTCGGGAATTACTGTTTGAGGCACAGTATCGGATAAATCCGAATAGGCCATTACAAGGATATCAGGCTCCGGCTGATTTGTAAATGCATTCAGGATTTGTCCTGAGACAGAAAGAGAGTCAAGCTTTTGTCCGGTAGAAAAAACAAACTGAAAATTCTGCAAAACGTTCCCTTCATTGTTATCAACAATTGCATCGCCAAAATTAAGAGTATACGTTGTACTGTCATTTAGTTCGTTATTTAATTCGATTAATATTTTTTTACCCTTTAATTTTATTTCAGGCTTTACAGGAAGCGGAGGAGATATTATTAGTTTTTGATTTACATTTTTCAGTACAACATATTCGTCGAAAGTAATTTCAATACTTTGTTTATCGAAAAAAGTTGAAAAATTTGGAGGATCACATAAAACAACCTTTGGAGGATCCTCATCTTTTGGACCTCCTTCGGGCATACCCATGTTGGCACATGAGTAAACATATGCCAGAAGTAAAATTGCTACTGAAAATTTGGTTGCCTGATATAAAATAGATCTATTGTCTTTCATTCTGATTTTTTCAAATAACGAAATTTCATTACATCAATTATCTGAGTTTATGATTATTCAGATGTCGTTGGTTATCACGGGAGCTTTTCTTCTCAAGGTTTTTTTTAAAGGCATCGGTAAGATCAACCCCCGTTTGATTGGCAATACAAATCAGTACCCAAAAAACATCAGCTAATTCATCGGCAAGGTCTTGAGGCTTATCAGTGTTCTTCTGGGATTGTTCGCCATATTCTCTGGCCATTATCCGGGCAACTTCGCCAACTTCTTCTGTCAGGATAGCCATATTCGTTAGTTCATTAAAATATCTTACACCTACCGTCCTAATCCAATTATCAACCTGACTTTGTGCTTCATGTATTGTCATAATTTTGAAATTTGTCAAAAATAGAAATTAGTATCGATATATAAGATCAAGAGTAACCATTTGTATGTTAACCCATTTTAAGTTGTCGAACATACTATTGACTGAGTTTTTGCCCTTATTATTTGGTGATACAAAAAGATTGAGTAGTTTTGTTACTCGTTTTTAAAACTGAGGAAGTGATTATTTGAAACAGCTCGAATGCAATATTTTAGAATCATATAATTCGTGCTTTATCTATTTAAGAAAGGAAATTAGTTTCTATGCTCGATACATTAATAACATCGAAGACAAGGATAAAGTTACTCACGAAATTTTTCCTTAACAGCCAGGCCAGCTCATACCTGAGGAACCTGGAAGGCGAGTTTAGGGAGTCAACAAATGCTATTCGCCATGAGCTGAATAAATTCGAAAAAGCCGGTTTGTTGACATCCTTTACTAAAGGAAATAAGAAGATGTTTCAGGCCAATACAGCACATCCCCTTTACCAGGACATTCATAATATCCTGCTTAAACATTTGGGCTTTGATCATATTATCGAAAAAGTAATTCAAAATCTGGGCGAAGTACAATCGGTATTTATTGTTGGTGACTTTGCAAAAGGGATCGACAACAACATTATTGACCTTGTTTTTTTAGGCGAAAGAATTAACCGTGGATATTTACTTGAGTTAATTGAAAAAGCAGAACGGATGATAAAAAGACGAATCCGGTATCTGGTGCTTAGCATACAGGAATTTGAGGTTTACAAAAATGATGCAAGCAGTATTGAACCGTTGTTACTTTGGACAAGGGAAAATCAGGTTATACAAAACTGATTAAGGAATTAAAAATGAGAGGAAATATTATTGAAAGACAATGGTATGTAGTTTATTCAGCTCCAAAGGCTGAGAAAAAAGTTAGCCATGAGTTTGAACAATTGGGCCTCGAAACTTTTTGTCCAACACAAACTGTAGTACGCCAGTGGAGCGACAGGAAAAAGAAGATTGAAAAAGTGCTGTTTACTTCCTACGTGTTTGTTAAATGTTCCATAAAGGATTTCGAGAAAATTTACCAGGTCCAGGGCTTTGTGCGCTTTGTTTACTACCTTGGATTACCTGCTAT
>CAYLZH010000002.1:47649-64473 GCA_964388245.1 uncultured Bacteroidales bacterium | reverse complement strand
CATCGTGTGTCAGCCTGTCGTTACTTTCAACAGGGGTATTTTCAGCTCCAAACGAGGAAGCAGATTTCGAAAGGATTGTTACCAGTAATAATAAATGCTCCGATATGTGAAGAATAATCGTTCCGGTTTTAACTGCTTCCCCAACCATATCATCTGATAATTCCTTCTTTCCATAAAGAATATGTGATATAATCATTTTTTGTCCTTGCTGATATTTGATTCTGATTTTTCCCTCAGTATCGGTTATTATTCTTGAAGAACCGTAGGTGCAATACAAATCCGGGATTTCTTTACCGGTTTCAGAGTCAATAAATTTAATCTCTGATTGTTGCCCGATCGCGAGCTGGCTGGTAAGAGTAATCAGGACAATAAGCCAAAATACAAATTGATATGACTTATGTCGCGTGAACATTTGTAGATATGCCTTCATTTTTAATTGGTTTGTAAAATCCTTTACAGCTGCAGGTAATAATTATGAAGCGGGTTCATATCAACTGATGCAGCCTTTTATTAACTTTGTGCGAATTTAACAAATGTTCATTAAACCCTCTAAAGTTTTGATTGTTTATAATTTTTGATCAGATAAAACTCGAGTAGAATCATAACAAGTCATAAGAAAATGA
This sequence comes from uncultured Bacteroidales bacterium, assembly GCA_964388245.1. GTDB lineage: Bacteria > Bacteroidota > Bacteroidia > Bacteroidales > M50B96 > JAIOYV01. The sequence continues at coordinate 63,850 of CAYLZH010000002.1, read as the reverse complement.
AAAAAATAATTTACATAATAACTGCTTCTATTTTAATACTTTCAGTAAAAGCATATGCCGATGAGGGGATGTGGTTGCCCATGCTAATTAAGCGTTTAAATTATGCAGATATGCAAAAGTTGGGTTTAAAACTTACTCCCGAAGAAATTTATAGTGTAAACAATTCGAGTTTAAAGGATGCTATTGTTCAGTTTGGAGGAGGATGTACAGGTGAAATAATTTCGGACCAGGGACTTTTACTGACTAATCACCATTGTGGTTTAGGGCAAATACAGGAACATAGTTCAGTCGAACATGATTATCTTACAAATGGATTTTGGGCAATGAGCAATGAAGAGGAGCTTGTAAACCCGGGCCTGTCAGTATCATTCCTGATAAGGATGGAAGATGTTTCAGATCAGTTTGCAGACAGTTTACCGGCCGACTCATCCGAAGCCTACAGGAATAAAATTATCCGCAGGATTTCACAAAGGCTGAAGAAACAGGCCGAAGAAAATACCCACCATAATGCACAGGTAAAATCTCTTTTTGGAGGAAATGAATTTTATCTTTTTGTTTATGAGGTTTTTACTGATGTGCGCCTGGTGGGCACTCCCCCGTGGGGAATTGGAAAATATGGTGCTGACACCGATAATTGGATGTGGCCCAGGCATAAAGGCGATTTTTGTCTTTTCCGCGTATATTCCGGCCCCGATGGTAAGCCTGCTGCATATTCAAAAGATAATGTTCCACTTAAGCCAAAGCATTATCTTCCTGTTTCGATGCGAGGTATCGATAAAGGCGATTTTGCAATGATACTTGGGTATCCGGGCAGAACATCCAGATATATGACATCGACCGGTGTAGAACAATTGTTAAACGAAAACCTACCGACAGTAATCGATGTCAGGACAAAAAAGCTTGAAATATACAGATCGGCAATGGATGCCAGCGATGATGTACGAATCAAATATGCATCGAAACAAGCAGGTACTTCGAATTACTGGAAATATGCCATAGGCCAGGCAAAGCAACTTCGGAAAAATAAAGTCTTAGACCGAAAAATAGCACTGGAAAACGAATTCAGTATGTGGATATCGGAAAATGATGCCCGGCAAAAAAAGTATGGCAAAGCATTGAAATCGATCCATGAAGGATATGAAATTTTAAGTGTCTTCAATTTATCTAATCAATATTTCATGGAGGCTGTGTTTCAGGGTAGTGAGATTTTGGCGTTTGCATACAGAATGAATGATCTTGCCCGTATTGCACGGAAAAATATGAAACCCCAACGGGTTGAAAATACTAAAAAGCGTTTGTATAGAACGGCTACAAAACATTTCGAAGATTATGACAAAGCAACCGACAAAAAGGTTTTTGCAGCCATGATGGAAATATACAGTTTGAAAGTCCCTCAAAATCTTCAAGCTGATTATTTCAAAAAGATTACAAAGAAATATAAGGGCGATTTTAAAAAGTATGCTGATAAACTTTATCAAAAATCAAAGTTGACCAATCAGGCAGCAGTATCAGCAATGATTGAAAATCCGAAATCCATTCTTAACGATCCGGCATTCAAACTTATGGAGGCCCTCGTGAATCATTATGTCGGGCAACAGCACAGCACAAACGAAGCCCAAACCCTTATCGATAAAGGGAACAGATTATACATAGCTGCATTACGGGAGATGTATCCTGATAAGAAATTTTATCCTGATGCAAACTTTACTATGCGATTAAGTTATGGGCAGGTAAAGGACTATTTTCCCCGCGATGCAGTCTATTATAATTACTATACTACAATGAAGGGAGTTGTTGAAAAGGAGAAACCGGGCGACTGGGAATTCGATCTTCCCGACAAACTAAAGGAGCTATTCGTAAACCAGGAATATGGCACCTACGATGAAGAAGATGGCACTATGGTGGTTAATTTTATTACGACCAATGATATAACAGGTGGAAACTCCGGAAGTCCCGTAATTGATGGTGAAGGCAACCTGATTGGCCTGGCTTTCGATGGAAACTGGGAAGCAATGAGTGGCGATATTGCATTCGAGCCTGAACTTCAGCGTACTATTTGTGTCGATATCCGGTTTGTCTTATTTGTAATTGATAAATTTGCCGGTGCCAAACACCTGATAGACGAAATGAAACTGGTGTATTAGGTCGGTAAATAAATTCTGGAAAGGAAAAATTCACCAATGAACAAAACACGACAAAATTCGAGGATAAAACCCGACTGGTTAAAAATAAGACTGCCACTTGGCGAAAATGTCAGGAAAGTAAACGGGATTATAAAAGATCATCGCTTACATACTATTTGTACCAGTGGAAGTTGCCCGAATCAGGCCGAATGCTGGGGAGCAGGAACAGCAACATTTATGATCCTTGGCGATATCTGTACACGAGCATGCAAATTCTGTGATGTTAAAACCGGACGGCCTGGGCCTGTCGATCTGTTGGAACCCTCACGTATTGCAAAATCCATATCGCTATTAAAGCTGAAACATGCAGTAATTACATCAGTCGACCGTGACGATTTAAAAGATGGAGGTGCTGCCATTTGGGCCGAAACAATCAGGTTGTCGAAAGAGAAAAACCCGGGACTCACTATGGAGGTTTTAATTCCTGATTTCAATGGGATAAAAAAAAATATCCGGCAGATAATCGAGGCCAATCCTGATGTTATATCACACAATCTTGAAACGGTTCGTCACCTGACACCTCAAATCCGGACCAGGGCAAAGTACGATTTAAGTCTGAAAGTTCTTGAATACATTGCACAATCGGGAATACGATGTAAGTCAGGGATAATGTTAGGATTAGGCGAAACGGAAGAAGAGGTTTATCAAACCATGGACGATCTTCGCGAAGCCGGTGTTCAGGTTGTCACAATCGGACAATACCTGCAGCCTACAAAGCATCATGCCGAGGTAGTTGATTATATTCATCCTGATGTATTCAAAAAGTATGAAGAAATTGGCCTCAAAAAGGGATTCCTGCATGTAGAAAGCGGTCCTCTGGTTAGAAGCTCCTATCATGCTGAGAATCACGTGAAATAAATTCCCATTTTAGACGACATTGATTTTTATTGATGTGTGATACCTTTTTCCTTAAGATAAATTGAATGAACAAGAAAGTTGAAATCGAAGACCTGGGAAATCAGGATTATAAAGACACCTGGGATTATCAGGAAAGATTGTACAGGAATCTTTTAAATATAAAGGCTGAAAATACCCGCATTCCAAAGGAGCAAAGACAAATAACCCCAAACCATCTCTTGTTTGTTGAGCATCCGAATGTTTATACATTGGGCAAAAGCGGTACGGAAACAAACCTGCTCCTTAACCAGATCGATTTAAGAAATATCGATGCAACATTTTCCCGGACCAATCGTGGGGGCGATATTACTTACCACGGTCCGGGGCAAATTGTTGGTTATCCTATTCTCGATCTTGAGAACTTTAACATGGGACTTAAGGATTATATTTATTCACTCGAAGAAGTGATTATCCGTACACTGCATGAATATGGCATTAGAGCCGGTCGGCTCGAAGGGGCTACCGGTGTTTGGCTCGATCAGGATGATAAAATCAGGAACCGTAAAATTTGTGCCATCGGAGTAAAGTCAAGCCGTTTTGCCACGATGCATGGATTTGCTTTCAATATAAATACCAATCTCGATTTTTTTGGCTACATTAATCCATGTGGCTTTACCGATAAAGCTGTAACATCGCTCGAAAAAGAGCTTGGGGCAAAACAGTGTATTGCTGAAGTGAAAACCAAATTGATTGAAAAATTCTCAGAAGTTTTTGGGATGAAAATCATGACAAAAAAATGAAACACCTATAACAAATCATCAGCAATATCAACTTCTTGTACAGGTCCGAATTTTTTAATTCCTGACAATTCGGAAATAAATCCTCTATTTTGAAACTGAATTGCATAATGCAAGATATTATTATGGAAATTATGATCACATATTTGAAATTGCAATATGAAATTGACAAAATTTAAATATTTTAACAAAACTATTCCGCAGAAGCAAAAAAGGATTACTAAAAAAGTCCGTGGATGGTAGCATCAATTTTATTGATGACACCACGCAAATCTTCAGGTCTGGAAAAATAATCAGTATTGTCAACATCAACTATCAACAGTTTCCCAAGATTATATGACTCGATCCATGCTTCGTAGCGCTCGTTGAGTCTTTTCAGGTAATCCAGGCGGATAGTGTTTTCGTATTCCCTGCCCCGTTGCTGTATTTGGTTTACAAGCGTGGGTACCGATGCACGTAAATAAACAAGCAGGTCGGGAGGTTCTATAAGCGAAACCATCAAATTGAAAAGCGTGTAATAGTTTTCAAAATCGCGGGTCGACATTAGCCCCATCGAGTGGAGGTTTGGTGCGAAAATATAGGCATCTTCATAAATGGTCCTGTCCTGGATAATTGTTTTTCCCGATTTCCGGATATCAAGAATCTGACTGAACCGGCTATTTAAAAAATATATCTGGAGATTGAAAGACCAACGCTGCATATCTTCATAAAAATCGTTTAGATAAGGATTGTCATCAACATCTTCGTAATGTGGTTCCCAGGAATAATGCTTTGCCAAAAGTCCTGTAAGTGTTGTCTTTCCTGATCCAATATTTCCGGCTACTGCTATGTGCATTTTTTTCGGTTTTATTAAGAGTGCCTAAAATACGAAAAATACCTATACCCGATCTTCTCATTCAGACGGAAAATATCAACAGGTACCTTCCTAAACAATTTTAGTATCCTTAACTGACCGGATTAATTTTATGACTAAACCTGAATAAATAGTCCGATAAGAAAACTCCAAAAAATCAAGTACCAAATTTCAAAACCCCAAATTCAAAATAGCTTGCCTGGCTGCAGGTAGTATTGGGATTTGTTCATTGGATTTTGGGATTTTAATTATTCCGGGTTAATTATAGCTATTTAATAGAGAGTTTTTTATTAATTTTCCTAATCAATATATACTGTTAAGGTTTTGTTGATCCAGTCGGTGAACGTATTGCTACTTTTGAAGAAGTTATTCGAATATTCAACATGAGATGCAAGTATTTGTTAATAATATCGACAAAACCTGACATAAAGAAATATTTGTGAACGAACAGGAATTAATCAAAGCACTTAAGTCTGGCAGTAACAAAGCCTTTGGTGAGTTTATTGAACAATACCAGGGGCTTGTAACCAATACCTGTTATGGTTTTGTAATGAATAAAGACGATGCTGATGATCTTGCTCAGGAGGTTTTTATCGAAGCATACAAAGGGCTTTCAAACTTCCGAGAAGACTCAAAACTATCGACCTGGCTTTACCGGATTGCCATCAATAAATCGATTGATGAAATAAAACGGAAGAACCGGAAAAAGCGTTTTGCCTATCTGACCGGATTATTTGGTAAAGATGATCAACCACTTCCATTAGCCGATCAGGATGCCCTAAATCCGCAACAACAAATCGAGAATAATGAAAGGTTGCAAATACTAAACATGGCAATTGAAAAACTGCCCGGTAATCAGGCCATCGCATTCAGGTTAAGTAAATTCGAAGGCCTTTCGGGAAAAGAAATTGCTGAAGTTATGGATACCAATATTTCGTCGGTCGAATCACTGATCCATCGTGCTAAGGCAAATCTAAAAAAGCAATTATTCAATTTTTACAGGCAGGAAATCATCTAAAGACGCAAGTATTTAACAGAAATAACGACTTATGTATCGGAACTAATAAAATGAAAACAAAAGAACAAATAGAAAAAGAAATTAATTTGACCCTCGACAGTGTTGGTGCATTTAATCGATACGATGGTAAACCTTTTTTGCTTACACGGATTCAATCAAGGATAAACGATAAACAACCGGCATCACAGCGTGGACGATTCATTGGATTACGAAATTTAATTTATCAACCTTATATAATTGGAATAGTACTGATTTTTAATATTTTTTCGGCTGTATACATCTTTAGCAACAATGATTCATTGGATATAAACCGCGATCAGTATATCGACCAACTGGCTGATGAATTTGCATACTCAAGCAATGATTATTACCTGAACACATTAATTGAAAATAATTAACCATGAATTACTTTAACAATAAAAAAACATTTATTTGGGCCATTGTAGTGTTGGTGTTATTAAATTTTTTCAGTCTTGCTGCACTTTTTATTCAGCACAAAAGATTTGTTGCATTTGTAAATATGCCCGGCAGGCCTAATTTTGATCATCATCCGAGAACCGAAAAATCAGACCATTTTCTAACAAAAGAAGTTGGATTTAACAACAATCAGATTGAAGAAGTAAAGAAATTGAGAGAAATTCACATCGATAAGATGAAATCATTGAACGTTGAGCTCCATCAACTAAAAAAGCAATTAATTGACGGGGCTTTTTCCGATGATTTTACTTCGGAAATGGCTGATGAAATTATCATGGAGGTAGCCAATGTGCAGGTGAAAATCGAAGAAGCCAATCATGACCACCTCATGAAAATGAAAAAAATTTGTACACCAGATCAACAACCAAGGCTTAAGAACCTCCTCGAAGAGGCATTCACTAAACACAGACCCGATTTCATGAAGGGAGAAAAGTCTCATCTACGCGGACATAAACACCGGTATAAAGATCAACAAAAGAAAAAAAAGAATAAAAGAAGGAATGATTAGCGCATTCGAAACCTAAATTTTAAAAACAAAAATCATGAAAAGTAAATTAGTAATTGTAGCGCTTCTGTTGTTATTTGGAACAGGACTGAGCTATGGACAAAAAGTAAAACAAAACAAGGATAATGATCCATGCCCTTATGCAGAAAAACAGCACTGTAAAGGAGACAGGCATCACGGATCAAAAATCCCTGATTTAACTGAGGAACAGGAAGAAAAAATGAAAAGCTTTCACCTTGAGTTTGGACAAAACGTGCTTCCAGTCAAAAACGAGATTAAAGAAAAGGAAGCCAATTTAGTAAGCCTGAAAACTGCAAAAAATGTAGATATGGCAGCAATAAACAGCCAGATCGAGGCTATTGGGATGCTAAAGGTCCAACTCGAAAAGAAGCATGCTGAATTAGAACAGGAGATCAGAAAAATCCTGAACGATGAGCAACGTCTGTTCTTCGATATGCATTTGGGCGAAAAAGGCCCACAATTTAAAAATAAAAAGATGATGAAAAAAAGGCATCATTGCAGGCACTAAGAAATCGTAAAGATTATACAGGTTAAAGTCCACAGTCATATATTGGCTGTGGATCTGTTTTTGAAGCTAAAAGGAAATCCGGGAATGAGATTCAGAAAATCAGGAAGATTGGTAATATTGATTTGTATATTACTTATGCAAGTTTATGCAATATCACAGGATTTATACGATGTCGATTCGATAGTCACAATCGAAGTAACATTTCAGCAGAGCAACTGGGATCAGCTTCTCGACAACCTGATGGCAGCAGGCCAGGAAGAGCGCCTATTAGGCACAGCAGTAATAAACGGAATTGCGTTCGATAGTGTTGGTGTGAGATACAAAGGAAACAGCTCGTATCAGGCCAATCAAACTAAAAATCCTCTCAATATCAAACTCGACCATATCATATCAAATCAGGAGTACGATGGCTATGGCACCCTGAAATTGTCGAATTGTTTTAAAGATCCAACTTTTATCAGGGAGATTTTAAGTTATGAAATTGCACGAAACTACATGCCGGCAAGTAAGGCAAACTTTGCCAAAGTATATATAAACGGAGATTATATCGGGCTTTATACAAGTGTTCAATCGGTCGACAAAAATTTTCTTGCTGATTATTATGCTGATAATGATAAGTCATTCTTTAAAGGTGAGATTATAAATGCTTCGCCCCAGACATCAACAAAAGTATGGGGCTATTTTGGTGCCGACTCAAGCAATTATACCAACTATTATGAGTTGCGTTCAGATTTCGGATGGAACAAGCTTATTTCCTTTCTTGATATATTGAACAACCAGCCCCAGAATATTGAAGATTACCTCAACATCGACCGGCATTTGTGGATGCTGGCCTTCGATATTTTAATGGTGAACCTGGATGCTCCGGTAAATTTCGGGCACAATTATTATCTATTCGAAGATGGCACCGGACGATTTAATCCGATATTATGGGACCTGAATGAAAACTTTGGTGTTTTTGGAAACCTGATAGGACAACCACCCGGAAGTATTGACCTGCCAGAACTCGATCTTTATCTGAATATCAGCAACACAAATTATCCGATTATTGGGAAAATACTTAGTAACGATACCTATCGGCGAATGTACCTTGCCCACATGAAAGCCATCATGGATGATTTTTTCGAAAATTCATATTATATGACCAGGGCAGGTCAGCTTCATGCAATAATTGATACCGAGGTACAAAACGATCCGAATAAACTTTATTCCTACAACTGGTTTACAAATAACCTGACAAACGATGTTGGTTTCGGGCCACAGGTTATACCCGGAATTCAATCGCTTATGCAGGAACGGATTGCATTCCTGAATAATCATACTGATTTTATGGCCACAAGACCTGAAATCAGTAACCAGGAGCTTGATCCGGTACAGCCTCTTCCAAACAACCAGTTTACAATTCGTGCCGATATTACTAATGCAACTAATGTTTGGCTTGGCTTGAAGTCTGCAGGTAACGAACGGTTTTACCGGTACCCGATGTTCGACGATGGTTTAAATAATGATTGGCAGGCCGGCGACGGAACCTATGGCATTGTTTTAACACTTGATCCAGGAACCTATCAGTATTATTTTTATGCTGAAAACAATAATGCCGGGAGTTTCTACCCGGCTCGTGCTGAATATGAATTTATGGATCTTATAATTTCCGGCGATCTGGTGATTAATGAGTTTATGGCTTCGAATCAAAACACAGTTGCCGACCAGGATGGTGAATACGACGACTGGCTTGAACTTTACAACAATAGTTCATCACCGGTAAATCTTTCAGGCTATTATCTTTCCGATGATCAATTACAGCGATACAAGTGGATGTTGCCCGACACCACTATCGAAGCAGGAGACTATTTAATTATTTGGGCCGATAATGATACAACTCAGAACGGTCTTCATGCTTCGTTTAAATTATCCGCTTCGGGCGAAAGTATAGTTCTGAGCGACAACCTTGGAAACACACTCGATGAGGTTTTATTCACTCAACAGCAAAGCGATATGACAACAGGAAGATATCCAAACGGCACAGGGAGTTTCATCGAAATGCCACCAACTTTCAATGCTGAGAATCAACAAACAGTTTCTGTTATCGAAAATGATTATCAGGATGGAATAATTTTATATCCTTGTTACCCGAATCCATTTAGCGAATCGACAACAGTGAAATTTTACATTGCCGAACATCAGCAGGTGAAACTCAAGCTATACAACCTGATTGGAACAGAGATTCAAGAAGTAGAAAATACATACCTTCCCGTAGGCAGTCATAGTTATGTTGTCGATGCCAGTGCTTTACAATCAGGCATCTATTTTATTCAGATTTCAACATTGAAAGGAAAGTACAGTCAACGGATTGTCCTTATTGAGTAGTAAAATATTCATCATTTAAAAGGGCTTTCACCGGATCCCAAAAAACTTTATCGAAATCCTGAATTTGATTGTCGACAATACAGATCCCTTCATTTTCGAGAAGTTCTTTCATGAGGTTAGAGCCATCGAAATGTTGTTTGCCCGTTAATAATCCTTTGCGGTTTACCACCCGGTGGGCAGGCACATACGCTCCCGCAGTATTACATTTGTTAAGAGCCCAGCCTACCATTCGCGCCGATTGGGCAGAGCCAATACAACGGGCAATAGCCCCATATGATGTAACCCGGCCTTTTGGGATTAAGCGTGTAATCTTGTAAACATTTTCGAAGAATGAATCTTCCTCTTTTATATCTTTATGATTCATCCTGAAATGGTTCAGTATATTTTTTTTCTTTATCGAGACTAAACTGAAGATATGTTATTTTTTTCCCTTCTTCAAGGAACATTTTTTCGTAGTAGGTTTTTATTGTCAATATTTCAGGAATTTCCTCCATCGAATAGACATCATCTGAGTCGAAACTTACCCGTATGTTATTGTGTGCAAGTAACTCACGGCTGTAGTCATATAATTCACGGCTATCGGTTTTAAGATGTACTTGTCCTTCGGATATAAGAAATTGTTTATAGCTGTTCAGGAATCGTGAAGAGCTTAATCGTTTTTTCGTTCGACGCACTTTAAGATGGGGATCGGGAAAGGTAATCCAGATTTCTGAAATTTCCTTATCACTGAAAAAAGAGAAAAGCAATTCGATGCGTGTACGCAGAAACGCAACATTTGACAGGTTTTCTTCGAGGGCAGTTTTGGCTCCTCGCCACATGCGAGAACCTTTTATGTCGATACCTACATAATTCTTATCAGGAAAGGCTTTGGCCATGCCAACAGTATATTCCCCTTTGCCACATCCTAACTCTATAACAATTGGCTTATCATTTCGAAAAAAATCTTTATTCCATTTGCCTTTTAACTTATAATCAACATTGAATGATTCATGAAAGCCCGGTTCAAAAACATTGGGCATTGTTTTCATTTCGGCAAATCGTTGAAGTTTTTGTTTCCCCATTAATAAAAACAATTTAGTTAGCTAAATAATCTCCTTTCAGGGTGTTGAGCTGATCTGCTCTATCACAAATGATCCTTGTTTTTTATTACTCAATGGTTTCGATTCGCAGGCCAATGCTTCGAATGTTTGGTAATTCATCGTAGCGCATTGCTTGTTCCATTTCGAACCGATAGGTTCCTGAAATCGGAAACCTTACATTATGTTTAAATGGTTTTTGAATATCCCACACTCCTCCAAGCCCCGATCCATACCATTTTCCTTTTTCATCGGCAAGTATAATTTCGAAAGTGTCGCGTATTGCATGGCCTGTCGGCGCATGTGTATTTATAAACAGGTAAATGTTTCGCTTTGGATATTCGCTGTCGTGTCGCAGGTTAATATTAACTGCATGGGCCGACAGGGTATCTGATATATCAACATTAAAGAATACGATGCTGTCTTTGTGCCAGTTACTACCGGGAATGTCAATGGTTTGCTCAAAAACCCGGTTCCTGTCGCAAGAATAAAAGACAGCCAGGAAGGCAAAAATTAACAAGACACTATTTTTTTTGCTGTTGCCCATTTTGTGATTTTCTTTTTTGGTTCCTGCTTTTTCTTCTCCTGCCTTTTCTTGATTTTTTATCAAAACGATCGAGGCTATCTTCGCCAACAACATTTTGGAAGTCCAGCGATTGATCAGGTGTTACTCTTGATTCGCCCGACAATCCTGATGGTTTGATACCTTTTTTGTTTTGTTTGATGATATCCTTTACGCGTTCAACCGCTACAGGAACAATATTATTTGTTCCGTTTTTATCGTGGCTGTACCACAAAATTCCTCTGAATACATCGGTTTTAAAATGATAAGCTATTCCTGATTCCAATTCAAGAGGAATTTCGACACTGGGAAAATCTCGCTGAGCATCTAAATATGCATCAAGTTCGTAGTTAAGGCAGCACTTTAATTTGCCACATTGTCCGGCCAGTTTTTGCGGATTTAGTGATAAATCCTGGAACCTGGCAGCATTTGTCGTAACCGAAACAAAATTGGTTATAAAAGTACTGCAGCAAAGTTCTCTGCCACAAGGCCCAATTCCACCGATGCGGCCGGCTTCCTGCCGTGCGCCAATCTGCCGCATTTCGATCCGTACCCTGAACCTCTCAGCCAATACTTTTATCAACTCACGAAAATCGACCCGCTCTTCAGCAATGTAGTAGAATATTGCTTTGGTTTTGTCGCCCTGGTATTCAACATCACCAATCTTCATGTCTAGTTTCAGGTCTTCGGCAATTCGTCTTGCTGCCAGCATTGTTGCCTGTTCAATGTCGATTGCCCTTTCCCATTTTTCGATGTCATTTAGTTTTGCTTTTCGATATACTTTCGGGAGTTCTGTTTTAAACGGGATATTGTTCTTTCTTAGCTGATAATAAACCAGGTCGCCGACCAGGGAAACAACACCGATGTCGTGTCCTGGCGATGATTCAACAGCAACCAGGTCACCCTTTTCGAGCACCAGGCTGTTTACATTTCTGAAAAATGCTTTACGTGTATTTTTGAACCTTACTTCGACGATATCGTGTTCGCTTGCAAGACGTGGTATATCATTAAGCCAGTCGGTAACATCGAGTTTGCATGAGCTTCCTTTCCGGCAAACCGGAATATTCAGGTCCTCTTTATCGAGTGTTGGACACCCCCTGGCATATTTTGCTTGATCTTCCATCTAATTATTCTTTGCAGGCACCAACGCTTGTAGCTGGCAGCCCTATATTTTGTACCCTTAACCGGGCTTTGCAAAAGTACAAAAAATAAGGATTTGTATTGGGAATGATTGGAGTAGGCTCAGGATGGAGCTTTTAGACCGGTTGTTTTGATAAATGGATTGATTGTTCCTCCCCGCAATATTGAATCACATGACTACTTAATCTTCAGTAATTTAATCATATTAAGGCTCAGGTCCATAAAAATAAGCTTGGCATATCCGTTACGTTCGATATGATAATGGGCATGGTTTAGGGCTTCATAAATTTTTGATGTGTTTTGCCCGTTTATAAACGGAGAGAATTTGCCTGCAAACTCATTTTCTTCTTTTGCCAGGAACGAAAGTTCATTCTGTTTTTGATTCAACATAAAGCTTTCTCGCGTTAATCGTAATGAGTAGTCCAGAAAGCTTTTTTGTTTTTCGCGCCCAATCTGGCTTATTTCATCGACCCAATTGTTTATTTCAATCACATCTTTTTTATAACACAAGCGCATCCAAAGAGTAAACTTTTCGAAATTCGATTTTAATTCTTCACTTAAAAGGATATGGTTTTTTGCTTCGATAAAGCTTCCATGCGAAAGGTTTACAATATGTTGCGCTTCTCCATCCGGAATTTCGAAATTTGAAATTAAATGCTGACACAAGGGATCGGGTGCTATTTGCGGAATAGCAATAATTTGTGTCCTTGACACGATGGTTTTTAGCAATTGCTCCTGATTTTCGCAAACCAACAAAAACAATGTTTTTTCCGGGGGCTCTTCAATGAGTTTCAGCAATTTATTGGCCGCTATCTGGTTCATTTTATCGGGCTGCCAGATAATCATAATCTTATATTCCGATTCAAAGGATTTAAGATTAAGTTTCCGAAGGATCTCGGTGCTTTCGTTTTTACTGATTAATCCTTGTTTGTTTTCAGAACCAATATAATCGAGCCATTGCTGAATTGTAAGGTAGGGCGACTTGAGTAACAAATCACGCCATTGGGCGATAAAATTATCACTAACCGGCTTGTCAAATTTTGGCTGAGAAATTACGGGAAATACAAAATGAAGGTCGGGATGGATTAGTTTTTCATATTTTTTACACGACAGACAGGTCCCACAAGAATCATCTGGCTGTTTGTTGGTACAGCTTATATACTGGGCATAAGCAATTGCAAGGGCTAATTTGCCAATTCCGGTTGATCCGGTGAACAACTGGGCATGACTGACCCTGTTTTCCTGTACGCTTTTGATTAACCTTTGTTTACTGCTTTCCTGCCCAATAATTTTATTAAACTGCATGTTACCTTTTTTTTGAAAGGTAAAAGTATAAATCTTTCGTGAAAGGGAAGGTGTTAAGGATGCCTGGCTTCAATAATTGTGATGAGCCAGTACTATAGAGGTTTTTTGAATAAGCACTATTTAGTGTTCATATTAAAACTCCAACGAAAAAACACTAAATTTGAAACAGCTTGCCCATCTGTGAGCAAGTTTGGGATTTGAAAAATTCAGAGTGTACTTATTGCTACTATTTTATAGTTCATAAAAGACACAAGCAAACTGGCATCTTATCCTATGATGATTTTATTTATTCCGGTTTACAGAATGTCCCTTCGGCAATCCAAAGTTTTCTCATGCTGTACTCAAAAACCCCGGAATTATGCATGGGACTGCTTTCAAAAATCAGTTTGATTTCATCTTCCGATTTCAGGTCGAATAGAACGATGCCTTCATGCAATGGGGCAAAATTTCCGGCAAAATGCATTGAGTCACGGAGATGAATTTCGGTAAAATAATCATATTGCCTATCCATGAGCCGTTCGTATTGTACACGATCGATTTCTTTGTCAGGCTTTTGATACCAGCGGATAAAACCATATGATCTGAGTTTAGCAGGTTCCTTGTATTTACATATTTGGCCTGCATCAATTTTAAATGGAAAATATTCCATTTTAAAACGCTTTGCCTGAATGGCCGGGTCGGTATTAAAAAGTTGACTTGCTTTTGTCGAATCGTTTGCAACAAGAATAAAAATTCCGCCCATATCATTAAAAGGACCTGCAGCAATAAGATCACCGGTTTTGTATAAACTATCGATATTGGTAAGATGTGCTGCCTGTAGTTTCTCAAGTTCCTCGTCAGGCAGTTTTGTTCTGTCGGGGTTGGTGTTCAAAAAAACAAAATACATGTTTTTCGGATTTTGAGCTGCCAATGAGAAATTTATTAACAGGATGAGGAAGGTGCCTAATAGATAAATTGCTATACGATACATATTCTTTATTTTAAAACATTCAAAAATAAGTAGTTTTAATATTCCGATTGATAATTTTTCCAAAAAAAGTTATTTAATAAATCCTAAAAGTTTACATTTTTCGTTTTTGATTTATATTTTTAATCACAAAATAAAACCTGTTATCATGATTCGAAATTTATTTACTCTCCTTTTTCTTATTCTAATAACCTCAAATTTAATGGTTTCGCAGCCGATAAATGGTGAAATCATTTCAAATCAAAACAATCTAACTGTGGTAAAAGTCTGGGGAACTCACCAGGAAAGAGGATATGCCTATGGATATTTATTGGCCGACATGATCAAGGATATTTATGAAGGATACCTTATTCCTCAGTTTGGTGCTGGTTTAGCCACTGCAAAACAAACAATTCAGCAGGGTCAGGTTTTTACAATCGATTCTGTTTATATTGTTGAAGCCCAGTCGATTTTTTCAGGAATTCTGGCAGCAGGGGTAACAATTTCCAATGCCGATTATATTGATATTCTTGTGGCAAATACCTTTCTCGATCTAATGGGATTGACTCAGAATTTTGGATCATCGAAACTAAAAAACGGTTGTTCGAGCCTGATGACCTGGGGGAACGCAACAACAGGTTCGGTTGACCAAGGCAAGGCATTTATCTCCCGGCATCTCGACTGGACAGCAAACACCTACCTGTTAAACAACCAGGTAATGGTTTTTCATTTACCCTCAGAAACCGACGAGCAGCCTTGGGTAATGATTGGATTTGCAGGACAAATGTCGGTGTTATCAGGTGTTAATCAAGGTGGTCTTGCAGCATTTCAACATATGCTTTCCGATTTCAACGAAACAAGCATTATGAATCCGCCATATACCCCCGTGTGGTTTAGTTTGCGACATGCCCTCGAAAAGGCTGATTACAACAATGATGGCCTTCAGAATGTGAACGATGTAAGGGATGCTGTTGCGAATTCGCAAAATGGATTTTCAGATGGCTATATTGTAACAGCACTTGCCTCTGCCGACCATATTACCGATAGCTTAATTGCACTTGTTGCTGAAGTTACTCCAAACAATCCAACGCATACGTTCCGGTACAACAATTACAGCGACCTGATTCCGGGAGACAACCTCTATGCAGCAAATTATGAGATAAAGCGAAATGATCATCACCATTATTGCTCTCGATATAATGCCATAGTTTCCACATTTACCGACAGCACAAATATTAGTATGGCTGATAATTGGGAAAAAATGCGCCTTTATTCAAACGGTGGATCATCCAATATTCAATTCATGCAATTTTGCCCTGATGATATGCGACTACTCATGGCCTGGCACCGGAACGGGCAACCAGCATATTTAAATAATCCAGATACTTTTGATATTAATGAGCTGTTATCACCTACGGTTTCGGTGTTGATGCCCAAACCATATCGAAAAATGAAAAGCATAAAGCTGAAACCTAATCCTGCTTCGGATATCCTGACAGTTGAAATCTTCCTGACGAGGGAAAGCCCTTTGGTAATCGAAGTTTATGATACATCTCAAAATATGATTGAGAAACTCAATTTTCCTTCAAAAGGGATTGGCAGGTAT
>CAYLZH010000002.1:44493-47639 GCA_964388245.1 uncultured Bacteroidales bacterium | reverse complement strand
GCTGTGGGGAATAACTTTACAATATCCGATAAGTTTCTGAAAATGTAGCAACAAATTTATTGCTTCGGAAGGATCAATATTTTGAAATTTGCATCCATTTATGCAAAATATTGATTTAACAGATCACAAAAATCCAGCTCCACACTTGCCTGATTGATAAGTTTAAGTTTAATTGTATTTTTGCCGGAGATAAAAACATCCGTACAAATCGTTAATGATTTTTGACCGATCAATGGAGGAAAGAAAAAAAGACCACATCGAAATGGCATTTCAATCTCAGGTTGATATTGTCCGGCAGGATAAGCGCTTTTCGTATGAACCTTTTTTGTCTGCTCATCCAAAGTTACAGATAAATGAATTTACCTTTCTTGGTAAGAAAATCCGGCATCCTCTCTGGATCTCGAGCATGACAGGCGGAACAAATCATGCCAGGAAAATAAATATGAATCTTGCCAAAGCCTGCAACGACTTTGGTTTTGGCATGGGTCTCGGATCATGCCGGATTCTATTAGAAGATAAATCATTTCTGCCCGATTTTGACATGAGATCAGTTATTAGTAATGATCTCCCTTTTTATGCAAACCTTGGCATTGCACAAATTGAATATTTGTTGAAAAACAGCCATATCGATAAGATTACAGAATTGATAAAAATTCTTAAGGCCGATGGCTTGATTATTCATGTAAATCCATTTCAGGAGTGGTTTCAACCCGAAGGTGACAAACTTGAACATCCACCAATTGACACGATAAAGCGTTTTTTGGATGCTTGTAATTACCCGCTTATTGTTAAGGAAGTAGGACAGGGTTTTGGCCCCGGATCTATCAGGGAGCTACTTCGGCTTCCATTGGCAGCACTTGAGTTTGGGGCTTTTGGAGGGACAAATTTTGCACAATTGGAATTAAGCAGGAATACAAGTCAGCAGCATGAGTTATTCAAGCCTTTTGTTAATATCGGTCATTCAGCCGACGAAATGGTCGACTATTGTAATCGTGCTCTTGATCAGATTAAAGAAATCAACTGTAAAAGTATTATTGTATCAGGGGGCATAAAATCTTATCTCGATGGATATTATCTGCTAAACAAAATTAAACTTCCGGCTGTTTATGGACAAGCCTCCCAATTTCTTAAATATGCATTGGAAGATTACGAAAAACTGTATAACTTTATAAAAGATCAGGTTGAGGGCTATCGATTGGCACAAAGCTTTTTACGCATCCGATAACTAACTGGGAATGAAACGAAAAAACATAATTTCAGGATTTTCAAGACTTTCGAAAGAAAAAAAAATTGAGCTTGTAAGTATATTGGCTCAAAATCCTGACAAGTTTATCAGCGACATAAAAAGCTTTTGGCATGCCGATAGTCAGACACAGCAGTTGTTCGATGAATTTAGCGAAAACACCATCTCGAATTTTTACTTACCCTATGGGGTTGCCCCCAACTTTCTAATCGATGGGAAAAAGTATATCGTCCCGATGGTGATTGAAGAAAGCTCGGTAATTGCGGCTGCCTCAAATTCTGCCAAATGGTGGTCGACACGTGGAGGATTTCAAACCGAAATTATTTCAACAAAAAAGGTTGGACAGGTTCATTTTGTCTGGCAGGGCGATCTGGAGAAACTCCGTTCGGCATTTCCACGGCTAAAATTAAAATTGATTGATGGCACCAAAGAGATTACCTCCAACATGGTTAACAGGGGGGGGGAATAAGCAATATTGAACTTGTTGACAAACGCGACGAGATACCCGATTATTTTCAGTTAAAAGCAGAGTTTGAAACAGTTGATTCAATGGGAGCCAATTTTATTAATTCCTGTCTCGAAGAATTTGCAATTATAATAAAGACATTTTTTCTCCGGGAATCCATTTTTAGAAATGGAGAAAAGGATTGTAAAATTATCATGTCAATTTTATCGAACTACACTCCTGATTGTGTTGTAAAATCGTGGATCGAATGTGATATCAGGGAGTTTTGCTACATTGAACCCAACATGCGGGCTGATGAGTTTATCTGGAAATTCGAACATGCCGTAAAAATTGCGCAGGTCGACCGGTTCAGGGCAGCTACGCACAACAAAGGTATTTTTAACGGTATCGATGCGGTGGTAATAGCAACCGGTAATGATTTTCGTGCCACTGAGGCATGTGGCCATACCTATGCTTCGCAAAACGGAAGGTACACGGGATTAACCGAACTGGACCTGAGTAACGGTAAATTTAAATACTCCCTCACAGTACCCTTATCTTTGGGCACTGTTGGAGGATTAACTTCGCTTCATCCACTGGCAAAGTTTTCCCTCGAAATTTTAGACAATCCTAAAGCAAATGAACTGATGCGAATTGCGGCATCGGTTGGATTGGCTAATAATTTTGGAGCATTAAAATCGCTTGTAACAAAGGGTATCCAAAAGGGACACATGAAAATGCACCTTATAAATATTTTAAATCAGTTAGAAGCTACAGAAAAGGAAAAGAATAAAGCGCTGGAGTATTTTAAAACCGAAAAGGTAAGCTACAGGGCAGTACAGGATTTTTTGCATACAGTCAGGGAGCAGGTCGAAGCCCATAATAACCAGTAAAATTCGAAGAAGAATTTACCAGCAATGACCGAAAAAACGGAATATTACTCGAATGGTAAAGTGCTGATAACAGGCGAATACTTAATCCTGCATGGCGCTCAATCGCTTGCAATGCCTGTTAATTTCGGGCAATCAATCGAGCTTCTGGAAAATGAAGGAAGCCCCTATTTATCCTGGGAAAGTAATGTTCTTGGAAAAAGCTGGTTTCAGGGAAGATTCGATCCGAATAACTGGTTGGTTCAGGAAGCAAACCATGAAGAAACTGCACAATATCTGCAAAAGATACTAAAAGCAGCATGGCAGCTTAATCCTTCGATCAATAGAATATTTACCGGTAAAAAGGTTATATGCAACATCAATTTTAATCTTGAATGGGGATTAGGCAGTAGCTCAAGTTTGATTTCAAATATTGCGTATCTTGCTCATACCGATCCATTCGATCTCAATACGTTTGTATCGAAAGGCTCCGGATACGATATTGCTTGTGCGCGGGCTGAAAGTGCGTTATTGTATAAAAATAACGGAGAGAAACCAATAGTTGATAATGTCGGATTCGATCCACCCT
>CAYLZH010000002.1:26663-44483 GCA_964388245.1 uncultured Bacteroidales bacterium | reverse complement strand
ATTTGATGTTTCTTTATCTTGGTAGGAAACAAAATACTGAAGATTCAGTAGCACTTTTTTTGCAGAACAAAGCAAACCTTACAAGCGAAATTCAGGCAATCACACAAATTACAAACGAAATTTTACGGGCCAGAACCCTCAGCGATTTTAATTACCTATTACGCGAGCACGACCTGATAATATCCTCAGTACTCTCTCAAAATTATCTAAAAGAAGAACACTTTTCAACTTTCGAAGGGGAGGTGAAATCGCTGGGCGCCTGGGGAGGTGACTTTGCCCTGATAGCAAGCCAACGTGATATAACGTATATAAAACAATATTTCAAAAAAAAGGGACTTTCAACCATCATATCATTCAATGATATGAGACTAAAAATGGAGGAGAGAAAATGATTATTTTTACCGATACCAGTTACAATAATCCGAATTTACTTTTTAGTGACCCGGGAACTGTTAGTGGAAAAGTTGTGTGGAACAGCCCGGCCAATATTGCCCTGATTAAATACTGGGGAAAACGGGGCCGACAACTTCCAAATAACCCATCATTAAGTTTTACGCTGAAGAATTCAGTCAGTAAAACAAGCATAAATTATCAGGCTGTTAGTAATGAGGGATTAACTTTCGATTTTCGTTATAATGGCGAACCAAAACCCGAGTTTGAGGTCAAACTAAATAGCTTTTTTGAGAACCTGATACCTGTATTTCCATTTCTCAATCAGCTTGAATTAAAAATTGAAAGTTCAAATACATTCCCACATTCGGTGGGTATTGCCTCATCAGCTTCAGGAATAAGTGCTTTGGCCCTTTGCCTTTGTGGCATCGAAAAAACTGAGTTTAACAGGTTAAAGCATCCCGACGATTTTTATCGTAAGGCTTCCTTTGTTGCCCGCTTAGGATCGGGAAGTGCTTCGCGATCGGTTTACGGTGGCCTGGTAAACTGGGGCCGCATTGATTGGGAAGTGGGGTCGTCTGATTATTTTGCCAATAAATATCCATTACCTGTCGATGAGGTTTTTACCGGCTTTCAGGATTCAATAATCATTTTAAGTTCTGAGAAGAAAAGGATATCCAGTACAATCGGGCATACTCTTATGAACAACCACGCTTTTGCCGATGCACGTTATGCCCAGGCCCGTGCAAATTACACCGAACTATCGCAAGCATTGCAGTCGGGAGACCTGATGAAATTTATCGATATTGTGGAAAACGAAGCACTTAGCCTTCATGCATTAATGATGAGTGCAAAACCGGGCTATTTCCTTTTGCATCCCAGCACAATGTTGTATATTGATAAAATCAGGCATTTTAGAAAACAGACCCACATACCTGTTTGTTTTACACTCGATGCCGGGCCCAATATTCATTTATTGTACCCGGCCAGATATAAAGAGGAGGTAAAAGCATTCCTTTTATCAGAAATAATTGACGAGAATAATGCGATTTCGGTTATTTATGATGAGGTGGGTAACGGACCAAATCAAATATAAGAAGGTTGACAAAAAGCGAAAGTCAAAGAATAAAATATGGAGAATAAAAACGACTTATACTATGCAAAGATCTTACTGTTTGGTGAGTATAGTGTAATTTACGATTCGAAAGGATTAAGTGTACCTTACAGTCATTTTAAGGGAGAGCTTGATTTTATTAATAAAGACAGATATACCGATCTTGACTTCGCCCGTAAATCGAACTGGATGTTAGGCGAATTTGCCGACTATATTGAGGGACTCGAAAAAGATAAAGTACTATTGTGTAATTTTGATACAAGCTCATTCAGGAAAGATATTTTAAAAGGACTGTTTTTCGAATCATCCATTCCTCAAGGGTTTGGCCTTGGCAGTTCCGGTGCACTTGTAGCCGCTTTATACGATAAATATGTGGCAGAAAAAATTAAAAATGTCCGGCGTCTGGGTAAAAAACAAATCTTTAAGCTTAAGCAGATTTTTGCCCAGCTCGAATCATTTTTTCATGGTACAAGTTCAGGAATCGATCCTTTGAACAGCTACCTTAAAATGCCTATGCTTATTAATACAAAAACCGATATTAAAATTGTTGGACTACCAAGGAAGAAGAAATTTGGCGATGGGGCAATTTTTTTAATCAATACCGGTAAACCACGGAAGACCGGACCCCTTGTAAATTATTTCATCGAAAAGGTTAAAAACGAAATCGAATTTGCCCGCGAAGTAAAAAATACAATGATACCACTTACCGATAAATGCATAAGCGCTCTTGTAAAAGGTGAGATCGATGAATTCTTTCAAGGCCTCAAAGAGCTGTCCGGGTTTCAGTTGAAATACATGAAACGAATGATTCCCGAACCATTTCAAAAACTATGGCAAAAAGGAATCGAAACGGCCGATTATTATCTGAAACTATGCGGATCGGGTGGGGGAGGCTTTATTCTCGGATTTAGTGCTAATTTCGAGAAAACCAAGCAAGACCTTGAAGCTATGGATGTAGAAGTTATCCCTGTATTTCAATCATATAAAAACGAATAATCCTTAATTTCATTTTTTTCAGGAATATCTTTTAGTATCGAAACAGTTTAGCTGATGAAGATTGTAATAGTTGGTGCCAGTGGTTTTATAGGAACTGAATTAACACAAATGTTTGATACCCATGGGTACGAAGTTGTTCCGGTAAGTAGAAAGCATTTTAAAATGAACATCCATGATTTCAAAGAACTTTTCCGCGAAACGGATGTGTTGATTAACCTTGCCGGTGCACCAATCATTAAAAGATGGACCACGTCGTATAAAAATAAAATTCGCCAAAGCCGCACCGATACAGCCCAAAAGATACATACAGCATTCAAACTTCTAAAGGACAGGCCAAGGCTTTATATAGCGGCCTCAGCAATTGGGGTGTATGAAAGCTCGCCGGATTTACACACTGAAAATAGCACACAATTTTCAAATGGTTTTTTAGGCAAACTGGTAAAAGACTGGGAGTCCGGAAGTCAACAATTTGCAGGTCTTCACGACGTCCGCCTGGTAATTATGCGGCTTGGTATTGTATTATCAAAGCACGGTGGGGCTTATCCCAAACTGGCACTTCCTTATAAAATGTTGATTGGGGGCAGGCTTGGTAATGGAAAACAGGCAATGTCTTTTATCCATATCGATGATCTGAAAAATGCTGTTATGTATTTTATCAGAAATGGAAATGCACAGGGTGTTTACAATCTAACGGTACCAAATCCTGTAAGTAACAGAGATTTCTCTGCTGCACTGGGAAAAGGTCTGAAAAGGCCGGATCTTTTGGTTATTCCAAAGTTTCTCGTCCGTTGGAGGTATGGACAGGCAAGCAGTGTTATACTCGATGCACCCTGGGTGGTTTCTGAAAAATTACAGAAAAATGGCTTTAGTTTTACCTACGCTGATATTAAATCTGCAATAGGGCAGCTAACTTCGAAAAGAAAATAAGGGGTGCGGCATTCTACTTTAACTTTATTTCAACCCCGGTTTTTTGAATTTTATATGCAAAGGGATTCATTTTTGTAAAATCTGATTCTCCAATTGAGTGTGGCTCAATCCTTAAGTCATTTTTCCGTCTTAATCTTATTAACTGCATCTGAGTTGTAAAGAAATCAATCATATTGCCAATTACTACTGCAATATATATCGCTGTCCTCTTTATCTAATCCTTTAGACCTACTGTTTCCGTGCACATCCTCACACGAAAGAAAGCCAGAGGCGCTATTTAAAATCTTTGCAAATAAGCATTCCGCACGACAAATATTTGCATAACTGGTTTTTTTTTTTATAAATTTGGTATGTCAACATAGTGGGGATATCAAATGTTGATGCCAGCCCCTCCGTGATACTTCAAACCATTAGCGGAGGATTATTAAAGAAAGAAGACTGTAACAATTTAGTTTTTAATCGAATTAAATTTCAAAAGGATTAGTTTTTGAATATTGAAACGGAACTAAATACCAGTTCATGAAATTATAAACGATTCATTTTTTAAAGAAGGAGGTAAGCATGTAGAATTAAGTATAAAAATTATCACCAAACAATATTTTTAAATAGAAAAGCCAGGTACGGGGCTTTTTGGAATGCATGTGCGTGCAATTTCCAATACCCGCCCTGGCCAGTATTAAACATTGTAAATTTACGAACTATGAATAGATTATTATGCCTTATAAGTCTGTTTTTAACAATCTTTTTGATCAAGAGTTATTCTCAAAGTGATAAACAGTCAAAGTTGTTACCTGTTTCAAGTAGTGAAGTAATCAACTTTCATGATCTTACAGCTCCCATTATACAATTGCCTTACGATCCATTTTTGAATAATCCTCTGCATGATGAGACTGACATCATTAATGCAATTTGCTTTTTACCGGGAGTGAATTCCGACAATAATCCAAATGATGAAATGTACTACGTTGGGCAGCACCCGGTTTATTGTCAGGCAATTGTACATGACAGAAATGGAAATATATTATTCCAAATAGTTGATAATAACATATACAACCGATTTGGAGAGAGTTTTATAAACACACAAACCAATATTTATAATGAAGCTCATTATTGGTTACATCAAGGCTTTCCAAATGTATTTGATAATTCCGATAATATATCGATCACTGAGTACGAAGCAAATTATATTGGAGAATATCTAAACCGTACATATTGCATCGATCCAACACAATTCAATCCTGAAGGACGAATAGTATTAACCCCCCCGCTGCCGCGCGTGTCCTCACCCCCGCTGCCGCGCGTGTCCTCACGTGGTTTAGCAGTATATTTTGTAAGCTTTGCCGTTGTTGAGTGGAGGGATGTTTTCACAAAGACTGAGTATAAAAACATTTTCCTTGACAGTTTATCACAATACCACGCCTTGAGGACACGCGCGGCAGCCGTGGGGTAATGGAGAAGATGAGTTTTATGTAGAAGGAAATTTTAATTTTATGTATTATCAAATAGAAAATGAACCTAATGTTACATATCATTCTGAATTGAATTGTTATACATCACCAAATATCCTCACCCATCTATTTTTTTTATTACCTCCTCCTTTTCAAACACAGCCTTGGAATGAACGGTCTATTAAGAAGACCCTACAACCACCTCGTATGGATGATTTAGAGGTTCTAGATTTCAAATCAGACAGTATTTCAATGCTATTAAGTAATAATACGGATAACGGAAATACTGTATTATTATCTTCAAATGTCGAATATGTTACACTCTCAACTAAACAGGTTGTTAAAGATGAATTATTACAAACAGCGCCATTTACGTCCAATGAAGTATTTGGTGAACTTATTGATGAGAGCTATGCTTTTACATCATATGATAAATCAGAAATATTAATTGATAACTCTCCTCTACCTAAAGAAATTCTCCCGGAAATTGAACAATCAAACATTTCAGAAACACATAAGTACATCTTGAATCAATATCAGGAAGGCTTATCCTTTCGGACAATAACTGAAAATACTAAAAATGCCTTAAGCAACAAGAGATCACATCTTTTTAACACCTTGTTAACTAAATACTTGATTTGTGATAGTTTAGTCGGCAACTTAGATACTGTAGAAATGATATTAGGTGAAGCAAATAATATCGAGAGTTATTTGTCAAAAATAGACTATTTCTGCTTTACGAAAAACTATTCTGAAGCGCTGAATGTCCTTTCAGAAATAAATACTGATTTATCGGAACTAAATATTGAAGTACAATTAGAGATATCTGACTATCTTTCTTTAATGGAAATCATTATCTCATATACTCAGGCAACAAACGATAGTATAAAAAACCAAATTGTATTAAATAACCTTAATTTGATAAATAGTATCGCCTATTCTAATTCAAAAGGATATTCAAAAGCCCAATTACTATTAGAATGGGAAGGAATTGATAATTTCACGGAAACTTTTCGTTTACAGGTTGATACGGCAAGCAAATTGGAGACTATACCTATCATAGACAATGTGAATTATCGAGAAAAACCGGAGTTCGAACTTAATATATTTCCTAATCCGGCATGTAACAATATCACAATTGAATACGCTCATATGAATTTTCAAAATCAGTATATTCATTTAATTGACATGCATGAAAGTATTGTTCTTGCCTATTTGTTGAAAAGTCCAGTAGGAAGTATATATATAGATATATCTGGACTAAAGGCTGGAAATTATATAGTAAAATTAGGAAATGGTTGCGCCAAGTTATTGACAGTGATAAAATAGAAGCATAAATATATATTACCAAAGAAAATTCATAATTTAAGATTTAAAATTTCTTGCAATTATTCTTGAGTTTACTCTTTGGACCACAAACAAATAAAATAATAATTATAATGAAATTATCTTTGTCTATTCTGCTTGTTATAGTTGGTAATTATATTTTTTCTCAACCTATAGTATTTAACAAATATTACGATTCACTTGAAGAATATGAGTTTAATAAAGTTTTTGATTTAGATACTGGGTATATTAGCATAAGTACACGGCAGTATTCAATATTATTTATTGATAGTTTGGGAAATATCAATTATCAGAAAAACTTTGCAGATTCTGGATTCACATATGGTGCATACGTCAGTAATGTTAAAAATGCTGACGAAGGGAGTTACTTAAAGACATCTGGCTTTTGGAATGATTCAATCACTGGTATACAAATGTCTAAGTTTGACTCTAATTTCGATACTCTTTGGACAAAAAAGTATTGGATTGCACCTTATTACAATCCATATAGTTATATGTTACATGATTGTATAGTAGCAAGTAATGGTTTTATTTATGCCACAGGGCAAAGTACTATAGATCTGAATTTCCAGCCAATTTCTGACAAGGATGATATTATTCTATTAAAGACGAATAGCGCAGGAGATGCAGTCTGGTTAAAAAATTACTCATATAACAATTATGAAACAGGGATGCGCATTCTTGAAACTACAGATAACAACATTATTATTGGTTCACGCTTACATTTTCACTTAGCAATGGCACCGGATTTAACACAATGGAATATTTTAAATGTTACATTAAGTGGATCTTATAATTGGAACCAGGTATTGGGTAATCCTGATTGCCCAGACTATTTTCAATATATAATTGAAACATATGATTCCTGTTTGCTAGCAGTTGGAGATTATACATCCAATTGTGAAACAATACTAACAAGTAGAAATCCATATATCGTTAAACTATCACTCCAAGGTGATATTTTATGGGAGAAAAAAATGATCAAACCTAATAATGATGAATCATTCATGTTGGTTTTAGAATCATCGGACAAATCATTGTTTGCTATTAGTGCAAAGATATCCTCATTGGGTAAACGCATTTGGTTATACCATTTGACTGAAGCTGGTGATATTCTTTGGAAGCGTCCTCTTTGGCTTGATGAACCAAATCCATTTAACCATTACTTAATGTTTCCATGGGATATAATTGAAACAATTGATGGATTTTTAATCTGTGGAAAAACTATTTATAATGGACCACAACGTCCATTTTTAATTAAAACAGACTACAATGGCTGTGATGGATTATATAGTTGTCAGGATACTGCCATGCAAATGTATCTTTATACGTGGGAGGATTCGGTATGCCAGGGAGATTCTGCACTTATGTCGATAGCAATAAGTAATGGGAATGGTCCTTTTGTTGCCATAATTAACCAAAATGAGACTATCCCTGAGCCACTTTATATTATGCCAGATACAAGTTCTTATTTTATCTATGTTTATCCTACATTAAGTAATCCCCTAATGGAAGTTACTATTATCGATCCATATGGCCAGGAACTTTCAAGTAATTTATGGTTTAATGTAATAAATTGCAGTAACTCCATTGATGAAATTGTTGATTTAACTTGTAAGATTATTCCCAATCCTGCTGTAGATATTGTTCAGATAGAAATTTTCAATGGTCGCTACCAACAAAGTAAACTCGAAATTTATAACCAGACAGGGAAAAGAGTAAGACAAATGCCTGAAGTTTATGACAAAATGCAAATCGATATCAACGGGCTACCAAGTGGGGTATATTTTATTAAATTGGTTAGTGAAAAGGGTATTGGGGTTGAGAAGTTTGTTGTATTACGCTAAGGGTGATAATAACCACTAATCCGGTACCTCCAGGTCATCGGATTAGTTTTTCCACATGTTGTATAACATATCTTGATTTGGCATTTGACTTATTCGGAATCAATCTAAACAATTATGTTTGCACCCTGATGTTTGGGTTTAGCACAAATAGAATACAGAACCCATTGACTATTTTGCATGCAGTAGTCGTATTGCTGTTAGGCTTGAACAATTCCTACTTTAAGCATGCCCACCGGATGGGATGGCGCAGCCCAAATCCTGCAAACGATATTTTGAACATTGAAATTGAATGGGATCAAAATATTGAAGGCAATTTATACCTATTTGATATACAAGGGAAGCTTATAAAAGAAATAAAGATAGTCGGAAATTATTTCATTTCAGAACATCTCGACGTAAGATCGTTTAAAGCCGGAACATATTTTCTATTATTTGTTAATGATAATAATAAAATTAAGACAGCTAAGTTTGTTAAAGCCAAATAAATAAGTAGAATGTCTTATTTTAGAATTAGCTGAATTTTATGAATTCACTTTTTGTTAACCTGAATATTACATCTATGAAATTTAATTATATAATCCTTGTTTTTGCACTAGTTGGCATACTATCAAACTCATTGTATAGTCAGACTGAACGAAACCTTAAATGTGGGGCTCAGGATTTTTCATTCGAACCTACAAAATACAAGAAAAGGAGGATGACCGCCAAAATACAGACATATTTTATTGCCTACGACGACAGTACTAATAAAGAGGTATATTGTCCGGCTGGCAAATATAAAGTTGTTGCCTATAAATATTATGGCACAAATTACCATGACATAGGTAATTGTCAATTATACTATGGAATGGGTTCTCCCGGATCACCATTATACGGAGGATGTAATTTATTAAACAAACCGGTATTCGACGTTCATTTTATTGTTACTAAACGCAGGAATAAGGTGAAGTTTAGAAATAAGATAATGAGAACACTTGATGTTATCTTCGAAGATGTAAAATTTGTTAAGCCTCCTGATAACTACTCTGCTACACTATCGGGCTATCTATATAAGATAACTAAAGTAAAGAATAGTAAATATGAATATCCGTACGAAATTGGTGATGTGTGGATTCCATTTAACCCAAAATTTGTAAGCCCAAGAATAAGCTACCGATTACATACCGCCCCATTAGGCTACCGATCACAAAAGCCCCCATGTAAATAAAAAAGAAATGAATCGTTTAAGTAAAAAAAGAAAAATGAACAAAACTTTAAATATCGCAATCATACTTATTCTTATCAATATACTGTTTTCAAAACATATATATTCCCAAAATGATACAGCTCAATTTTTATTAGATCAATATAACGATTCCATAAATCAATATATAGACTCCATAATCGACAATAGCATTGTTTATGATAAATCAGGACTAAGAGGATATTATAAAAACCAATTTTTTGTTGAGTTTGATTCAAAACAACTGCAAAACCTTTCTACTAAACCAAACAGGGATTGGAATTATCCTTTAAATGCTTTTCTTTCCCCTAAAGATATTGATCGGATAAGACAAAGATTACCAAAGAAGGTTCGTAACAACAAAATTTGGATCAGATATTATTACAAAAATTCATTCCGCCTAATCATAGATTGCATGGGCATGGAGAAGAAAGTTTTAAAATCATTACGAAGTCATTTTCCATTGATTCTTATTGCTGATTTTTACCCATATGAAAAAAGAATATGGCGACCATTTATGTAGATTCCTTGCAATACTAGCCCAATCTGCTAAACAGTAAAATTTGTAATAGCAGTGCAGGGTTTCAGGTTATGATTAAAAATATTTAGAAAATGAAAAAATCATTAAAGCCAAGTAATTTGCTTCGGAATATAGGCGTTAGATAAATTAGCGGTTCTAATATTTGTGTATTCCCCCCCGCTGCCGCGCGTGTCCTCACGCGTGGTTTAGCAGTATATTTTGTAAGCTTTGCCGTTGTTGAGTGGATGGATGTTTTCACAAAGACTGAGTATAAAAACATTTTCCTTGACAGTTTATCACAATACCACGCGTGAGGACACGCGCGGCAGCCGGGGGAAGTTTTAGAGTTGGTCCCTGGCCAGGATGCAAGATTTAAAGGTTGTCCTTCTGATAGGCTGTAAGTTTATGTGGCGAAAACCTTATCAGACAAAATAAAAGCAACAGTATGCCATAGGTTAATGATTTAAAATGAAAAAGATATTCACGGATAAATCCAAAAAACATTTCGAGATTAATAATGAAAAATGCCAGAATAACCAATGCATCCTGCCGGCTAAACCTGGCCGGTTTTCGCCTGGTAAAAAGATAATAGATAACATAAACACCGGCAGGAAAAGAGAATAAAAATCCATATACCTGTTGATGTGGAAAAATAAGCGGAGTAATCAGCATGATATAGCTGATTTCCCATAAGCTTTGAATTTTTCCGGGACTTTTTTCAAAAGGTTTGGTGTTAAGCACTTTCAATGTAAAAAGTATAAGAATTCCCCGTGCAATATTTGTGATAAGTCCTATTTCTTTTACACCCAGGTCGAGGATGTTCCTTCGGATATCAAGATTGTACTGGTTTCCGGTTTCAGCAGAAAACAGGGCCGCGAAAAGTGAGGATAAACTATGGAAGCCCCGCTCGTTTACATCTAAAACATGGACTGTTTGAAACGGATTTATCGATTTCCACCATTCGCTAAGCAGAAACTGATTGTATTCGATCCCGATAAATAAAATTGGCAGGTATAGCAAAATCATTGAGATTGCCACAAAATATACAACTGATACAATTTCTTTCCTGTACAAAAGGTAGGGCACTATTACAACCGGCATTATTTTAATATTTACCGACACTGCCAAAAGTAATGCCCCAATGAATACCTGCTTTTTTATTTGAATCCGGTACAATCCTTCAACAATCGAAAAGATCATAAACAATGTCATTTGAGCAAGATGTATTGTTTTAAACAACAGGAACAGGCTTGCCGTGAATACTGCTATTTGAAACCAAAGTCTGTTACGAGGTGTAAAGTTCGAATAATCAAGGTATTCTCTTTCGATGATTGTCCAGATACGATAAATAAAAAAAAGGTTAAGTGCTTTCCAGATCAGGATTGGCACCAACTGTGGGATACCTGAAAAGAAAGAAAGAAAAACCGCAAAAAGCGGACTGTAATAATATTTGAACTGACTAAACTCGTTGTAAACATAGATGTTACGATGCTGTTTCAGCATAACACCTGCATCGAGGAAAATTTTAAAGTCGCCCACACGGCTAAATTCAAAAATAAATCCAATGATCCCCAAAATTGAAATCACACCAACGATCACGATATTCGACCGGTTTATTTGTGGGTAGGGTAAATTTTTAAAAATTGATTTCATACTAATCAGTCGAAGTATCCAGGGTTTTAATAATTGAATTCCATAACCTGTCAGAGGTTTTGTCCCATGAAAAATCTTGTCGTCGTACACGGGCTTTTTCGATCAATTTATTTCTAAGCTTTTCATCGGAAGCAATTGATACCATTGCATTTTTGATTGATTCTACCGAATACGGATCGACCAGCAAAGCCGCATCGCCTGCAATTTCAGGCAACGAGGTTTTATTGGATGTAATAACAGGTGTATCGCAATAGAATGCTTCGAGCACCGGGATTCCAAATCCTTCGAAATAAGGAACAAATGTAAGTGCCAGGGCCGATGCAAGTAAGCGGTGCAAGTTTTCGGGTTCAAGTCGTCCGGCAAAAATCACTTCCCGGTTATACTCCATTTTGTTGAAACAATCCTTTATTTCTTTCGCTTTAAACATTTGTTCGCCAACGATAATTAATTTTACCGACGATGCTGTTTCCTGCTTAAATTTATCGAATGCCTTCAGTAGTCTTACTACATTTTTCCGGGGGTGAAGGGCTCCAATAAAAATGAAATATGGATGGCCCTGTGTATATTTTTCCATTATTTCAGATTTTAAAGACTCCGTTACCGGACAATAATTAAGGTTTGCCCCGTTGTATACCACATCAACTTTATCAGGTAAAACTTTATACGATTGAATGATATCCTGTTTTGAATATTCAGAAACTGTAGCAATCCGGGTTGCTTTATTGGCAAATCTTGGTGTGAAAAAATTGTAATACTTCTCAATTAAAAAAGGCATATCCTGTGGCCTGTGCATAAAATTTATATCATGAATAACAAGCAGTGATTTTACTTTTGCTGATAATGATAAATAGCCGTCAGTCGATACAAATAAATCGATATTGTGTTTTTTAATTATCCGGGGCACTACCCATTCGAACCATATATACCATAACACAGGATGCCGTGTGGGAGGTCCTGCCACAATGGGAGTAATATTCTTGCTAAAGATAAATTCATCGCTATATGGCCTGTCGAAGAGAAAAAAGAATTGATGATCTGCGTGTTTTTGACAGATCCGTTTGAGGTTTTCGTATGTAAACCAGCCAATTCCTTCGAGCTTTCCTTTAAGTAATAGGCGCGTATTTACAAGAATATTCATTTGAATAAATCGATAAAAGTAAAAAAGTAATTCCTACATAGCAACCATTTAACCCGATTCAGCATCAACACTTTCATGTGAACAGCCGGTTGTTGCCGGGTTGTCAAAAATAATCAAATTATATAGCCTTCGGTTTTGATTTATTTTACTGTTATTCCGGGCAACTAAAAGGATAAGGCAAAACGAAAGGAGATTGAAGAAGAAGTTTATTACAAATTTAGCACTACTACTGTTTCTTAACCTGTTGATCAAGCCGTTCTGGATTTTTGGTATCGACAGGGAGGTTCAAAATATTGTAGGTGCCGGCGATTATGGGTTTTATATTTCGCTGTTTAATTTCTCTTTGATACTTAATACATTCCTCGATCTTGGAATAACTAACTTTAACAACCGGAACATTTCGCAATACCGGCATATGCTTACAAGGTATTTATCAAATATTGTTGTAATTAAATTTATGCTGGCAATAATCTATCTGGTGGTTAGCCTTGCCGTTGCTTTACTAATTGGCTATAGTTGGGAACAGATGTATTTATTGTTGTTCCTTGTGTTTAATCAGTTCCTTATTTCGTTTACACTTTACCTCCGCTCAAATATCAGTGGGTTGCAGCTTTTTCGTACTGACAGTCTTCTATCGGTACTCGATAAAACACTGATGGTAGCAATTTGTGCCGTGTTATTGTGGGGTAATTTAACAAAAACAGCCTTTAAAATCGAATGGTTTGTTTATGCACAAACCACTGCCTATATGATAACCTCACTGATTATTTTTTCAATTGTATTATCAAAAAGCGGGAAGATCAGGCTAAATTACGATTTGAATTATTTCAGGGTTATCCTCAGGCAAAGCTTTCCTTTTGCACTTCTTGTTTTACTTATGGCCTTATATACCTGGAGCGGATTGGTGATTATTGAACGTTTATTACCTGATGGAAAAGAACAGGTCGGAATTTATGCTCAGGGAAACCGGTTGCTCGAAGCAGTTTCGATGTTTGGGTTTATGTTTGCCGGGCTGTTGCTTCCTATGTTTTCGAAAATGTTAAAGGAAAAAGAAGGTATAACTCAATTGCTGAAATTATCGTCGCTCCTGCTAATAGTTCCGTCAATAGTAATAGCTATAGTTTCGCTTTGCTATCGCAACGAGGTAATGGATTTAATGTACGACGAAATTCACCAACATACTGCTATAATTTTTGCCCTTCTTATGTTTAGTTTTATCGGAATTGGGAACACCTATATTTTCGGAAGCCTGCTCACTGCAAATGGCAGCCTTCGGAAATTGAATATAATGGCAGTATTTGGTGTAGTAATCAATATATGTTTAAATCTAATATTAATACCAAAATATAATGCCCTGGGTATGGCCATTGCTACCTTGTTTACACAAGCTTATACCGCTACCGCTCAAATAATTATTGCAAAAATCGAATTCAAGCTGAAAACAAATTTTCTTCTATTGCTAAAACTTATAGGTTTTGGAGCTGTAGTGTTTCTTATTTCTCATTATTCGAGGTTGCTTCCGTTTCACTGGAGTGTTAGTGTTTTAATAGTACTGCTGTTTTCTATCTTTTTGGCTTGTATGACCAAATTAATTAGTCTGAGGACACTATACCTGATCATTAAAAATGAATAAAACCGAAACTGAATAAGATTCTAACAGGTCGATACTCCCTCAAAACAGAATTCCTAAACACAATAGAATAAACATCGACAAAAAAATGCGCAAAGTTAAAACCTTGCGCATTAATATTTTGTCAGAAATATGTTTATGATACTACTGTTCAATCTTCATTTTATAGAACGAACGGTAAACAAAGTACAAAGCAACCAACAAGAATACAACACCAAAGTATGGTGCAACCGATTTGAACTGTGGTGCTATAGCAATTTCCATTGCCAATAATCCGAATAAGGTTGTAAACTTAATAATCGGGTTCAATGCAACCGACGATGTATCTTTATAGGGATCGCCCACTGTATCGCCAACTACCGAGGCATCATGCAGGGGAGTCCCTTTTTCTTTCATATCCACTTCAATAATTTTTTTAGCATTGTCCCATGCACCGCCTGCGTTGGCCATAAATATTGCCTGGTATAAGCCAAAAAATGCAATAGATATCAAATAGCTAATGAACAACGAAACAGGTAGATTCGATTCAGCCGGCGCTGATATGAAAGCAAAAGCCAGAGCAAACGAAAAGATAGCAATGAAAATATTCCACATTCCCTTTTGGGCGTACTGTGTACAAATTTTCACTACTGCTCTCGATTTTTCTACGTCAGCCTTTTTCGGTGCATTAGGATCGAGGTTGATATTGCCCTTAATATAGGCAACAGCACGGCTGGCACCTGTTGTTACGGCCTGGATACTTGCTCCGGTAAACCAATATATAACTGCCCCGCCCAGCAAGAAACCCAGAATGGTATAAGGATTCAATAAGTTGAGGATTTCTTCAGGCTCCACATGTAATGTGTGTTTAATAACCAGGATAAGTGAGAAGATCATGGTTGTAGCACCCCCCACAGCCGTACCAATTAATACAGGTTTGGCAGTTGCCTTAAAGGTGTTACCTGCTCCATCATTTGCTTCGAGGTAGTACTTTGCTTTTTCGAAATCGGGCTTGAAGCCAAATTCTTTTTCTACCTCTTCATCAATACCTTCGGTTTCTTCGATTAAGGATAACTCATAAATAGACTGAGCATTATCGGTTACCGGACCATACGAATCCACAGCGATTGTAACAGGGCCCATTCCCAACATTCCAAATGCAACAAGACCAA
Source organism: uncultured Bacteroidales bacterium (assembly GCA_964388245.1). Lineage (GTDB taxonomy): Bacteria > Bacteroidota > Bacteroidia > Bacteroidales > M50B96 > JAIOYV01. Next base: position 29,100 of record CAYLZH010000002.1, on the reverse strand, counting down.
AAGCAAAAATAGATGGATATATCATAACCTCACCTAAACCATAAGTACTGGCGAAGTATGCAGTAAACATCAAAACAAAGAAAACCATACCTTTCCAGAATGCTGAGAAATTACCGGCAACCAGTCCCGACAGAATATTTAATGAGGCTCCCCCCTCTTTCGACGCATTAACTACTTCTTTAGTATGAATGGAATGAGGAGAGGTAAATATTTTTGTGAACTCGGGAATCAAGGCTGCACCCAGTGTTCCTGTACTAATAATTATCGAAAGTGTTAACCATAAATTATACGGAAGGTTCCCGATAGTGAAATAGCTAATGATAAAAGTAACGACTATCGAAAGTATGGAGGTAATCCAAACCAATGATGTCAATGGTTTTTCGAAGTTAAGTTCATCGGCATTTTTATATTTTGAATTGGCAAAAGCTCCATTAATCCAATAAGAAACAATTGAGGTGATAATCATTAGAATACGCATTAAGAAAATCCACATTAATAATTTTACTTGCAAGCTTGAAGCTAAGGCTGCTAATGATTCCTTGCTATCAACCAGAAAACCTTCGATGTTTAAGCTGGTTGCCAATAATATAATATTCTGAGGATTCGCAATTGCAAGTCTTTCAAGTATAGGGCCGGTTATTGCAAGCAAAATGAAAGAAATAAGTGCTACACCTGTTACGCCATATGTTTCAAAACCATCGGCAGTCGGGCCAACCGAGTCGCCGGCATTATCGCCAACACAATCGGCAATAGTACCCGGATTTCGAGGATCGTCTTCGCCAATCTTAAAAATTACCTTCATCAGGTCGGATCCAATATCAGCTATTTTTGTGAAGATTCCACCGGCAATACGAAGTGCCGATGCGCCCAGCGATTCACCAATCGCAAATCCAATGAAACTTGCACCGGCATATTCTCCCGGAACAAACATCAGGATGATTAGCATCATTATTAATTCTAATGAAATAAGAACAACCCCAATGCTCATACCTGCTGTAAGCGGTATATTTAACAGCTTAATAGGTTTTCGTTCGAGCGATGCAAAAGCCATCCGGGCATTGGCCAGGGTGTTCATTCTGATACCAAACCACGCAACGCTGTACGATCCAAGAATTCCGATTACTGTCCAACCCAGGATCATAAGAACGCCCCCGGCACCAAAATTTGCTTCGGAGAGATACCCGAAATAAAATGCAACGGCAGCGCCTATAAATAAAAACAGGATTATTAAAAATTTTCCTTGTTGGATAAGGTAGGTTTTCCCTGTTTCATAAATAACCCTGGCCACATCGAGCATTGATTGATGTGCCCTGAGTTTTTTTACTTTAAGGAATTGGAACAAACCAAATACAAAACCTGCAATGGTGATCAGAAATCCCCAATAGAGTATGGTTTGGGATTTCATTTCGCTTGGGATAACCAGGTCGGCCTCGCTGGCAACTAAAAATCCTGGTGTAAGGATGGTGAATAATAAACTGAGGAATAAAATTTTTTTGATCTTCATAATCGTAAATTTGTTTTTTATAGTTGGCAAAAATAGGATAGATTACCTTGGAATCAATTTAAATACTGAAAAAAATCATGTTTTGTCAGGGATAAGATGAGTTTGTGATCAACAACAGATAATTCTATCCATAAAAAAACGGCATGATTTTAAACCATGCCGTGTATATCTTTAATAATTCGTTTTGTTTTAGAATGCCCAACCTACTGAAATACCTCCTCTCCAGGCAATTCCGGCCAACATTCCGAGATTACCAAATGCATCGTCACCACCTACTTTAACTTTAATGTTATGTCCTCCGGCACCTATTCCTGTATAGACATCGAATACAAGTCCAATATCAGTTACAATTTGAAATCCCGACATTGCCCCAACACCATACGACATATAGTTTGCTTTGAGTTCATCAAATGTTTCAAGGGTTTCAGGATCGTAGTACAATACACCCTCTTCGACTAAGGTGTATGAACTGAAGAACAAAAATACGCCGAGGTAAAACCTCGAAGGTGCTTCGCCTCCGGTATAATATTTTAAATCGGCAAATATTTTAGGCCCTGAAAATTTAAGACTTATCGCTGATAAATTGTATGATGTGAAAATTGCTGATCCACCTACCGATAGTTCATCACTAAGTCTTCTTTCATAGGTAATTGTAGGGCTCCGGAAAATAAGATTAGTGAGGCTTGTTTTCAGGATATTGTCAGGTCCGCCCCTGCGGCCACGTCTTTTTTTCCGTCTTCTTTTCTTGTTAATATCATTTCCGTCGAGTTCCGATACCTGATTGTCGGAAAGATCCCAATAGGGAAATGCTCCGACTAATTCTGCCGATTCATTTGTGTTTAATGAATAATTTTCGGCACTAAGCTGTGCATTGGCAAAGTATGCACAAAACACAAAAATCAATAGTAATGTAAAATGCTTCATAAGTGAAAA
>CAYLZH010000002.1:0-26653 GCA_964388245.1 uncultured Bacteroidales bacterium | reverse complement strand
ATTAAGTATTTCTATAATATTTTCCGATTTATTAAGTAACGGGGACTAAAATGCCCAACCTATTGAAATACCTCCTCTTCCTGAAAGGTTAGCGAGTGGGCCAAAGTTAAAATCGTCGTTTTCCCCTTGCTTAATTGTGAATTTATGGCCACCAACCCCTATTCCGCCATATAAATCGATTATCATTCCAAACCGGGTCATAATCTGGTATCCCCAGATAACTCCCAGTCCGTAATTTAGTAAGGTTGCTTTGTATTCATTATATGTTTCATATGTAATGGGATCGATGTAATATTGCCCCTCCATAATCATTGTGTAAGAATTAAAATATGTATAAGCACCTATAAACAATCCTGCCGGTGCATCATGACCAACATAGTATCGTAAATCGAAACAAAATTTTGGCCCAATATATTTAGTCGCGATCCGTTTAAAATTCATGTAAGTAAAGATAATAGAGCCTGATAAAGTAATATCCTCAGAAATAATCCTTTCGTATGTAATGGTTGGGCTAATTACAATAATGTTAGTAAGATTTGTTTTGATAACAAAGTATGGCCCACGCCTGAACCGGTCATATTTTCGACGCCTTTTATTATAATCGTTTTCTGATAGGCTGATACTGCCATTGGTGAAATAATCTGATTTTGACGCGTTAAGAATTGTAGCATTCTCAAAGTCTGATTCAGTCAGAGCATAGTTTTTTAAGCTGAGTTGGGCTGGAGAACTAAGCGTACAAATGGTTATTATTAACAACAGATATAAATACTTCATGGCGACTTTCCTGATTTAGTCACTAACAAAAAAAGCAAATTATTTCGGACAAAATTATGATTTTATCTATTTAGATTAATTCTACCCAATCCGATCAAAACAGGACAAAATCATTGCAACTAAATTTGTAAACTTACGTATTGATTTCTAATTAATTAAACTAACAGAAAAATACAATGATATGAGAAGTGTAGTTTCACATCCGGTCGATAAAAAAATTATCGAATTAATTGCCAGAAACCGTCATTTGTACATGGGCAATATAGTCAAAGAATTATCCATTGATGCACTGAATGTTACAAACAGGATTATTGAATTAAAACACCAGGGTATTATCCAGAATATGAGCGATTCGGCCGAATTGGTCATTAATGCTGATTATAAAACAGAGGTCGATAATTTGCTGTCAAAGAGCTCGTAAAACATCTTTAGGTTCCGGTTAGTTTTGTGCCTAAAACACAAAGGCTGCCTTCGGAATGAAAGCAGCCTGATTTGACTTTGGAAAACTATACCTGATTAATACTCAGGTTAAAATTTGATTGAAATATACTACATGAAAGGGGTTAAAATCCAACTATCATTAAACCAACTGTAAACGGATTCCATTCAGGAGCCTTATCATCTTTAAATAAAGGTGTAAGGCTATAATTTGCAAAGAAGTTGATTTTTCCGATACCTATTCTTCCGGTAAGGCCATATTCAAGGTTGTTCAGGTAAAAGTCGTCCTTAATTTTTTCTTTCTCTTTGCTGCCGTCTTCGTCCCATTTTTGCATCAGGTTCGATCCCATTCGAAGATTACCATATCCTCCTGCCATCAGGAAAAACTCATGATTCTCTTTCCCAACAGGAGCCTGGAATTCCATTGCAACAACTCCGGTAAGGTATGTAGCCTGAAGCCTGTTTTTTTTGTATTCTTTGTCGTTCGACTCGAGCCAGTCTAATGTTCCTGATTCGTTCTTTTGTGGGTAGGCATTCTCGAAATGGTAATTTCTCCACTGCATTCCAAGCCCACCGAGCAGTCCAAAATTATCCTTTATAAGAGGTATGTCTTTTTGAAACAGATTAATCCCGAAGGTCCAGGACCGGGCCATATCTACAGCTATCGGATTATTGCTCGCAGGTGTTTCCTGCTTTGCATTTAACAATCCGTTGAAACCGAATTCAAATCCATGCCAGTGTCCTTCGAAATCGTTATCGCATTCATCTTCATGGCCGAGATCCTTTAGCTCGTCGAAGTCAAAATCGTAATCAGTGTCTGATCCAAGTGAATCAACTTCAATGTCAATGTCATCTGTAGCTTCACCTTTTTCTTCAATAATTAAGATTTTTTTGTTTCCGAGTTTTATTCGGGTGGTATCCTTTTCCTGTGCAGTGAGTTGAAATACAAGTGCTAAAATGAGTGCTGTCGTTAATAAAACTGTGTTTTTCATGATTAGAGGTTTAAATATTATTTTAAAATTTGAAGCTATGACGGAGACGGATTTCAAATAGTTACAAATTAGCCTTCATCCAGTATTAATTCGATATTATAATCAGGATAGTTTGATAATTTGGTTATATTTAAAACAGATTAAATCAGCGAATTACAAAGTTGTGATAATGCTGGAAATTTTTCGCAGAATTCTGTAAACTACATTTACCGATCCCATTTTCACTAACAGCGTCGATGGCAGCTATGCGTTGGAGGTTATTCGCTTATCGTTGATTAAACGAATCGGTAATCTGATTGGTAAGGGTTTCTATAAAGTTTTGTAATGGTTTTTTAGCCACCATTTTCAACATGGCATTTAACTGTACCTCAAAAGTTATTTTTATCCGGGTGTCAAAGTCATCAATCTGTTTTAATTGTATCCACAGTTTAAACTCATTGCTTGCCGATGCCTGGTTCTGAATTTTAATCAACTTAAAAGGAACTTTCTCGACTATTTGCATTGCCATATTACCAACGCCTGGAACAGAGAAAGAACAGGTGTCTTCGGTCGATTGCCAGTTATTTACTTTGTCCTTTGGAATGGCACTTTCGAAATTATTGAAATCAGAAAGAAACGAAAATATTTGTTCGGCAGGTTTGTTAATTTTTCGCTGATGTCCTTCAAATCGTGTCATAATATTTCTTCTAAATAGCCCAGTTTTGAGGTGACTCTCTCCACTCAATCAAAGTATTTACAGATTTTTCATCGATATAGCCCGATTCAACAGCATATTCAATCAATTGTCGGTAACCGGCCAATGTTGTAAGTTCACATTTAGCTTTTTTAAAGTTATCTTTTGATAGTTGAAACTCATAAGAAAAAATTGCCACCATCCCCAAAACGTTGCATCCGGCTTGCTTTAGAGCTTCAACAGCTTTTAAACTACTCCCTCCGGTCGATATCAGGTCCTCGATAACGACAACCTTTTGCCCGGGTGTAATTTTTCCTTCGATTAAGTTCTCCATTCCATGACCTTTTGCACTCGACCTCACATAAACAAAAGGGAGCTTAAGCCAATCGGCAACCAGCGCACCCTGTGCAATTGCACCTGTTGCAACACCCGCCACAACCTGTGTATCAGGATACTTTTCTTTAACAGTTTCTGATAATTTTTCTTTTATCATTTCTCTGATTCTCGGATACGACAATGTTTTCCGGTTGTCGCAGTAAATTGGGGAATTCCATCCCGATGCCCATTTAAACGGATTTTCAGGTCGTAGTTTTATGGCCTCAATCTCAATTAAACCTTTTATAATCTGATTTGTAGCAATGTTCATATTTTATCTGGATAATTTCAGCCACAAATATACTGGATTTTACTTCGAAAAATATCCCGATTTAAACAGATGCCTGCCTTAGCGATATCAGCGAAAACATTGTTTATGGGATTTAATTGTATCTTTCCCGATTAAACATACAGTCAGTTAAAAGTGAAAATTTATTTTTTCGACAGATCATTAACAATTCAAAAACCGGGTTTGCCAATCAATCCATCAGAAATTGACAATTTAATATTCGATAAATCATTAAGTCTCAGGGATTTTATTTTGCAATTCGAAAAATCGGAGATGTTTAGAAATGCATTCATCGAATCAGACCGGCCTGCTGAAATCATCCAAAAATTGAAATCTGAGTTTACTTTTATTGAGGCCGCAGGGGGTATAGTTTTACTACCTGATGAGAAATTTTTAATAATTGAGCGTTTCGGAAAATGGGATCTACCCAAAGGCAAGATGGAAACCGGGGAGGATGCTTTAAGCTGTGCAATTCGTGAAATAGAAGAAGAATGTGGGATCTCAGGCTTTATTTTTAGAAAAGAACTGAATCCGACTTTCCATACTTATAGATTGAAAAGTAAATTTGTACTGAAAAAAACACATTGGTTCGAATTTTTTTATGCAGGTAACGAAAAACCTGTGCCACAATCCGAAGAAGACATTACCAAAGCTGAATTTATTAGTAAAACTCTGATAACAAAAATCCTGAGTAATACCTATCCCTCGATCCGGGATGTTATGGTTGAGGTATTCCCTGAATTTTCTGTTAAATAATTCAAAATCAATACTTGATACAGGGTTAAAAATTCCCCTTAATTCTAAGGAACAACAGGGTCATTTCGGTGTGCATATTATTTATGGTTACATCGAAATACTGTCCAAAGGCCGATAGCGACAGGTTGTTTCCGAGAGAGTATTCCATGCTGGGCCCTACAAAAAAGCCATCTATGCCCGGGAAATACATTCCTGAAATAGTGCCGGCCAAAAGCGGCGTGAACGTATAACTTGCCTGGGCCATCAAAGAATATTCGCTAAATGCAAGGGTCTTTGCAGAAAGGTCTTCGTTGTAATATTCCAGCAGGTTGCCAACATCTTTTCCAGCATTATGACTATATAAAACTTCAAGTTGTATCATTAAGGAATTCTCAAAGGTGTAGTTACTTCCCAGACCAGCTACTATCATTTCTTTGCTTTCATGTTCTCCTTCCATAGGTTTGAAATATGAAAGCTCGCCACTGAATCCCGCATCTTTAATTGCTCCAGTCCATCCAAATCCTGTCACCCAATCGGTTGAATTAAGCATTCCTGCCATTAACTGGATATCGTAGTTCCATTTATTGAAACGATACAAACCTGCAGCAGTGATGTCATCGTTGTGGTCGGCCTTTATCGCTATCTCCGCTGAAGAAGACATTCCGGTATAATATTGAATTCGCAGCGCGTCGGCACCCGGCCGTTCGGCATAGTCGAAATCGAAGAAGGAATAGGAATTAAAAATATCATTGGGATTCCAAACGAAATTTTGCCCCCAATTGATTCGCTGCCGGCCAGCCTTAATATTCCAATTACCTTTATTGATTTCGAGATAGGCTCTGTCGAAACTACTGTTTAATAGATAGGATTTTCCTGAGAAGATGTTCTCACTTAAATCGAAAAAGCCTTTGTCGGTGGCGATCATTTCGCTGTATCCTTCATAATTCATGAATGAGTTTCCCCACATTATCCGGTTGCGCATCCCTACTTCCAATGTTAGCCAATTGGTGGGATACCAGTTAAAATTTAGCCGGTTGTGAATGAGGTTGTCGCTTATCCAATCCTCATCAACATCTGCAAACATGGTTGACTCCATATTGGACACATAACCTGTGAGCGACCAGTTTTTCATTTTCTGGGCATAAGGAATGTTTAATAATAGAAATAGCGCAATTGTTGAAGATGATATTTTTTTCATCAGTCCTTTTTTTTCTCTGTGCAACTCTGCGGTTCTTTGTGTACCTTAGAGTAATAGCGTAATGTTTTAATAAGACTATGACACAGAGTTTCACGAAGATTAATTATTCACATTGAATCAAATTCATTTTAATTTTTCCGTTCATCCGATACAATCTTTCCATCCTCGATGGTTATTACTCTACGGGCTTTTCTTACCACACGGGCATCATGAGTTGAAAACACAAAGGTGATGTTTTCATCCTTATTCATCTTTTCCATCATCTCAAGGAGGTTTTCGGTCGATTTAGAATCGAGGTTCGCTGTAGGTTCATCGGCCAGGATAAAACGAGGACGCGATGCCAGTGCCCGGGCAACTGCAACACGTTGTTGCTCTCCTCCTGATAATTTGCCGGGCCGGGAGTTCATCCGGTCTTCGAGTCCAACGGCAGTCAATAATTCCCTGGTGCGTTGCTCTCGCTCTTTTCTTAGTTTTCCTTGCAGGTGCATTATAAACTCCACATTTTCTTTGGCTGTAAGTACCGGTATCAGGTTGTAGGCCTGAAACACGAATCCAATGTTGTTCAACCTGAAATCGATTAACTCCGATGCTTTTAAGTTTTCAACCTGTGTTCCGTTTATGTGTATTTCGCCACTGGTTGGTTTGTCTAATCCCCCTAACATATTTAGGAAGGTTGTTTTGCCCGATCCCGAAGGACCAACAATGGCTGTAAATTCACCTTCGACAATGGTAATATCGATACCGTTTACTGCATTTACAGGGACGCCTGTATCATTGTAAATTTTCTTTAGGTTTTTGATATTTATTACGCTCATGATTTCTATATTCTATTTTCTTAATGCTAATTTTTGTCAATGCCTAATTGGCTATTTTCACTACGCATGAATTTTTACTATTTAATTGTCGATACGAAGAGCCTCCGAAGGATTCAGCTTTAAGGCTCTGTAAGCCGGGTATAGTGCCGAAACGATACCGGTTGCAATAATTAGAACAGTTACATTTAAAACATATTCGGTATGAATAATGGGATAGATTATGGTATCGTACCCAAAAGCTTCAAGCCCTTTGGTCCATACCGACAAATCAATTCCTACCCTGCCAAAATATTTAGCAAGAATTACCCCCAGGACTACACCCAACAATCCTCCAACCAGCGACAGGTAAACTGTTTCGAGTACAATCATTGTAAAAACACGGAGCCTGTTCATACCTATAGCCATCAACATACCCAGTTCTTTTAAGCGTTCGAGCACCGACATTAACATAGTATTGACAATGCTAAATCCCATTGCCAGAAGGATAATAATTATGGTAATGTACATGGTCAGGTTCATGCTTGTTTTCACTATGGCAACCTCAGGCATAAGCTCCATCCAGGTTTTTACATCTTTATCAGGATTTAGGCTTGCTATCTTTTCTTTCGATGTACCAAGTACCTCACTATTGTCAAGTAAGATAGCCAGTTCGTGTGCGCTGCTTTCTTCCAATTTTAAAAGATTGGCAAGGTCTTTAGCTCTTACAAAAACAGTTGATTCATCGTACATCGAATTTGAGGTTTTGTATATTCCTGCCACCCGGAAAGAACCTCCCGTAAGTGTCCCTCCTAATTCCTGAGCAGTTAATACAACTTTCGATCTGACTTTTACCTTAAGTTTATCGGCCAATTTTTGACCTATCACAATAGGATTTCGTTTTACGCCTTCGAAATAGGCACCGTCTATTACTTTAGTATAAAGATTTGTAACCCGCTTTTCACGTTCAGGATTAATGCCCATAATCTTTGCGCCAGCTCCGGTTTCTGTTGATGAAACCATGGATTGAACAATTAACCTCTGTGTAACTGCCTGAACATGGTTCATACTTTCGAGTTCGTTTACCATTGTTCCGGCATCAGGTATATAATTTGCAATTTCGTTATTGTCGAGATAACCAGGCTGATGTACCTGTATATGCGAACTTTCGGTTTTGATTGCTGTATCAATCCGCTGTTCGGCCATGCCAAAGTAAAAGGCAATGTAAAAAACCCCGGCCATTAGTCCCAGGGTCATGGCCACGAGGATAACTAAGCTTCTTAGTTTATTCCTCCATATATTTTTCCATGATACTGAATTAATCATGTTTTTAGTTTATTAGGTTATAAGTTAATGAGTTGATATTCATAGAATTTCTATTTTCGACTATGAACGCAGGGCTTTAGTAAGCTGCAATCTGGCTACATTCAAAATCGGGTAAATTGAAATAATTACTGTGATGATAAACACTATCAATACCTGGTCGGTGAACACAGGTAAAGAATTATCGAAAAAGAGAATGGGTTCCATACCAAATTCCTGGTAGGCTTCGGCCACTTCACCTGTAAGCCTAATTGGTTTTTTAATAAACATATAAATAATAGGGATGCTAACAGCAAAACCTGCAATTACACCAAGGATCCCAATTAAAATGGTTTCATAAAACAGGATGAGGCCCAATCTGACTTTTTGCATTCCAACAGCAATCATTACACCCATTTCGCGCCGGCGTTCCGATAGCATCATAATGATAGTGCTAAGTATCCCAAAGCCAATAAGCAGGTAAAGAATGGCTTTCATTATTACTCCTCCACCCCGGTCGCTTTCGATCATCTGTACTAATTCTGGCTGAAGCTCCTCCCAGTTCATTACATTGTACCCGGTACCAATTCCTGAGTGAATATCATCTTGAATAATATTTACCTTATCGTAATCGTCTACCATAATCACAAAGGATGTTAAGCGGTTTGGGGCCGAAAAGAATTGCTGGGCATGGGAAATTTCGGCATAGGCACCAAAACTATTCAAGGCCGGCGACGGAAATTCAAGGATCCCCCGAACAGGGAATAGTCCGGCAGCACTGGCCCCATGGTAACCCTGACTGAGCATGACCACCGTATCGCCCAAATCAACGCCCAGGTATTTGGCCAGGTTAACGGCCAAAAGAATCCCATCGTCGTTGGGCTTAAGGTATTCACCCTTTTTTACCCAATGAGACAGGTTACTTACTTCATTCTCTTTCTCGGGTTGGACTCCGATAAAAGCACCCCCTTTCGTTTTGTCACCGTACGACATGAGAGAAAAACTCTCCAGCCGGGGAGTTACATTCTTTACTCCTTGTGCTCCTTTCACCACGGTATACAGCGAATCGGAATAGGACATAGTATTGTTGATGCTTTTGTGGTCCCAGTAGCTGGTGTCCTGTACTTGTATGTAGCCGGAATAGAAACGCACGGCATTTTCAATCATTTTGGCATAAACCCCTTCCTGCATCGAAGCCATGAGGGTACACAAAATCACACCTAAAAAAATGGAGGCTACCGTGATTAATGTGCGCCGACGGCTGCGCCAAAGGTTTCGCCATGCTATTTTCAAATATTCAAACATTGTCTTTTTAGGTTAAGTTTATATTTTTCTCTGAGTAGCTTTGTGGTTCCATGTGATCCACTGTGTTATAGCTATTTCACAGAGTTACACAGAGAAGACTCAGAGCTGCACAAAGGTTTAACGAACTCGTTTCATGTACTGTTGCGAGAAATAGTTGTCGGGAATTTGAATATCGAATTCGGCCTTGTCAAGAATGACAATGGTTTTCTTGCCAGGCTCATCGGCAGGAATAATTTCAATGTAGGTTGGGATTTCACGATCGTGCATCATTTTAATTTTGCCGGCAGTTTCGGTTTTCACCAGGTAATCGTCCTCGTCGAAATACTCCGACTTTAATTGGAGCAAACCATCTTTGGTAATCCACTTTATGATTTTGCCCCACACGACAGCGGCTGCTTCCTTTGGTATCAATTGAAGTTTATAGCAATCTCTTCCTTCAATCACTTCTGAACCAATCAGGCTATGTTCATAGTCGACCACAATTGACGATTCTTTCAGAATATCATCGTTCGAATAATCAGATCCCATCCATCCCTGCGACATCATCGAAGGTGGCAATTTAATCATCCGGTTGATGGTTGGGTTCCAGTTCCACATTTCATTTTTGCGCTTCAGGAAAGTTTGACCTTTCTCTTTAGCCGGGTATGTAATGAGAGCAAGGGAGTAATCGCGGTCCTTGCCCCACGATTTGAATTTGACTTCACGTTCCCAGGTGGGGCGTACTACTTTCATTGTCATTTCGGCATAGTTCGATTGACCCTGTGATTTGTCGTCGGCAGCCTTGATGATTTCTTTGGCTGTCATTTCTTGTGCAAATATATTAGGTGGAAACAACCATCCTAATATTATCATGCACAAAACTGTTAATACTGTTTTCTTATTCATGATTAGAGGTTTTTTGTGAAGATTTCAACTATTCTGTTTTTGATTTTGTTTACATCGAAAAGTTCAGGGTTGTTTACATAGTTCATTCCAACACCATCGAGCATGGCATTGAATAGCATGGCATCGGTTTCCGGATCTTTACTGCCCTTTGATGCAAAGTATTTTACCTGAACCTGTAATAGCCGGGGTAGCATTTCAATCATTTCACTACGGATTACTTCCATAACATTAGGAAGCACAATCATTCGGAAATAAAGTTTCCAATATTCAGGATTGGCTTCAATAGTCCGGAAGGATTCATCCACAAAGTATACGAATTCTTCATCGGTAAGTACTCCATCGTGGTTGGGATCGAACAAACTTAGAATCTCCCGGATGCCTGAAATTGCAACTTCATGAAGCAGCTCTTCTTTGCTTTTGAAGTAATTATACATCAAACCTTTCGAAATGCCAGCTTCCTTTGCAATTTTACTGATTGGGGTTTGTATTCCTTCGCTCGCAAACAATTCGAGGGCTACCTGCATAATCTGCTCTCTTCTCCCTTCGCGTATGGTTTCAAATTGTTCCTTGGTTCTTGGCGACATATTGTTCTCTTTTATTCGTTCATCCCTCACAGTTCAGTTTTTATAAAAATTAATTTATGACTGAACGATCGGTCAAAGATAAGACAAAGGAAATACCAATTCCAAATTTTTTGATGATTTTCTTTGAAAAAAAATTATTTGTATTGTAAACTGTAGGTAGGCTGGAGTTTTAAGCAAAAAAAAAGCTCATGACTGAGCTTTTCCATATATAAAAATTAATTTTTTTATTGATCGACTGATTTGCCATCGCTTACAAACTGCATGTAAACATTGGTGTTGTTTACAGTTGTTTCGGTATAGGTTCCCTGGCAATCTATTTTTGAACCATCGAGGTAGGCCTCAAATTCATCCATTAAGTTTTGATAATAGAAATCCTCATTATCAAATGCTACCAGGGTCATCTCTTTGCTCATTAACTTCTCAAGTTCAAAAGTCATGTTATTGTTTTCGAAAGTTATCCCGGTCAGGTGATTGAACTCAAATCGGATATCAGTGATATCTTCCAAATTATAAACAGGAATCATATGAACAACCGGGAGCGGAAATCCATCGAAAGTTATTCCTTCTTTTGTTCCGAGGCTGTTATCGGCCCAATGCCAGTTGTCTACATATTCAAAAGTGCCGGCAAAGGTCATTCCATACTGCATTTCCGGAGTATCATCTGGAAATAATGGATAATTATCCTCGTAATGGTTATAGGTGATATAAATTTTGTATTCTCCGTTTTTCTTTATGGTTAACTCATACTGAAAATTTATCTGGACATTACTTTTTGTATGGGCATCTTCGTATTCGTTCTTCGGAATTACTTCGTTAACTAAAGTATCAAAAGGATCCTCTTCGGTAGTAGTAAGAAGCTGGTCGTAAGTTGCCAAAGCATCGGAGTAGTTGAATGCTTTTGATAATACAGTTTCATCTTCAAACTCTTTTGGTAATTGATTGGAATTTCCATCAATAGCATCTTCACAATCATCCTGATCATTCCAGCGAAATTCCCTGTCGAGTGAATAATATTTCTCGGAATAACCACTTTCGAGGGTCCAAACAGCAGAGATGCGGCTATTCCTCGATTTTAGAGATAAAAATGGATCTTTTTCTCCTCTTCGGCAAGAGTTCAGGAAAGGAAGCGTTAACAAGATGCTTAAAGCGATCAATAATGTTTTGTTTGATTTCATAATTTCTTAATATTGATTCTTACTCTGCTTTTATTCAAGTTTACAAATTTATTTTAAATTTAAGAGTCTGCAAATTTATAAATAAAAAAATGCTGAACAACATAGCATTAACATCTTTTGATTGTTAATACAGCAAATTAGCATGAAAACGTAAAATCAGACGAGGAATTGCATTGGTGAGTTGCGTAAAGGAATTATAATATTGAAAATTTAGAGCTGCATCTAATGCCGATGATTTCAAAAACAGACAATTTTATCAGGAAAAATATAGGCGATCCTTGAAAAATTGAAAATTGTGACCTGCTTAAATTAACCGGAATTTTATCTTTGCAAAAAAGTTGATAGCTATGGATTTTAACAATACCAAAATCGCATTTTGCAGCAAATCTGACAAAGATTTATCGAGGGCATATTTTCTTTTTAAGCTTTTGTCGAAAAACAAATTGGTGTTGGGTGCAAATAAACTTCTTGGCCTGGCATTATCGCTTAAAATTCCCATCGGATGGATTGTAAAGCCTACTGTATATAGGCACTTTGTTGGCGGAGAAACTATAAACGGATGTCATAATTCGGTAAGGGTACTCGAAAAATATAATGTAAAAGCTGTATTGGATTATTCTGTCGAAGGAAAAGAATCGGAAGAAGACATAAAACATGCACTTGAAGAAACATTAAGATCGATCAGAAATGCAGCCAGCGATCCGAATGTTCCATTTGCAGTGTTTAAACCAACCGCATTTACACACGCCGGTATTCTTGAAAAAGTGAGCACCGGAGAAAAACTTTCTGATGAAGAACAAATTGAAGCTAATAATTTTCGCAAGCGGATTAATACACTTTGTAAATCGGCATACGAATCGGATGTGCCAATCCTGATAGATGCTGAAGATAGCTGGTTTCAGAACTTTATCGACGAGGTGGTTACCGACAATATGATGGAATTCAATAAAGAAAAAGCAGTTGTTTTCAATACTCTTCAAATGTACCGTTGGGACAGGCTCGATTTTTTAAAAAAATCCTACGATCATGCCCAATCGAACAATTACTTTTACGGAGTTAAGTTTGTGCGTGGTGCCTACATGGAGAAAGAGCGGGAACGGGCCGAAACGATGGGGTACAAATCACCCATTCAACCCGATAAAGAAAGTACCGACAGGGACTACAACGCAGCACTAAAATTTTGTATTGAGCATATCGACCGGATTTCTATTTTTAATGGAACACACAACGAATACAGTTCAAAATATCTAACCGAATTGATGGCTGAAAAAGGGCTTAAAAAGAATGACCACAGGATATATTTTGCCCAGTTGTTTGGAATGAGCGATCATATTAGTTTCAATCTGGCAAGCAACGGATATAATGTAGCCAAATATCTGCCATACGGGCCTGTTCAGCATGTAATGCCATATCTTTTCAGGAGGGCCGAAGAAAACACATCGGTTGCAGGACAAACCGGCAGAGAACTTAGTTTAATATTAAAAGAACGTAATCGAAGAAAAAACAAAAAATAAAATATTTTTGCAGATAATTAGTTTATAAGTGTTACAATCTAAAACTGTTTTATTTTGATAAGAAGAAGTTTAGGCTATTTGCTTGCATCAATTGTAAGCTTAGGTTTATTATTTGGCTGTTCTACTGAGAAGAATACAGCCATAAGCCGCTCGTACCATGAATTAACATCACATTATAACGTATATTTCAACGGCAAGGAAGCATTCAAACAAGGCGTTCTCCGCCTCGAAAGTTCATTTGAGGAGAACTACAATGCAATTCTGCCAATTTTTAAATTTGGCGACGAAACAGCCGCAAAAATGATTTATCCCGACATGGATAAAGCCATTAAAAAATCATCGAAACTGATAAAACTACATTCCATAACTGCCAAACCAAAACGGAAAAAGGGGAAGAAAACAAAGAAAGAAAGAGAATTTTATGCAAAAAATGAATACAACGATTGGATCGACGAGGGATATCTTTTAATGGGGAAGGCCCATTTTTACAAACACGATTTCTATTCAGCCTTCGAATCCTTTGAATTTTTGATTAGAGAATTCAAAGATGAACCAACTAAATACGAAGCCTACATATGGATGGCACGTGCATATGATGAGCAAAAGGATTATGTAAAAGCACGCGAGATACTCGACCTTATTGATGCCGACCGGAAAATGCCTGATAAATACAACGATGACCTTCAAATTACATATGCCGATCATTTCTTCAAACAGGAAAAATACGAAGATGGCATACCTTATCTTGAAAACGCCATTGATCTTACTCGCAAGAAAAAAATCAAGATCAGGTATATGTTTATTCTGGCACAAGTACACCAGGAGATGGAAAACTACAAATTGGCTTCCGAGTTGTACACAAAAGTGATAAAAGCCAATCGCGATTACGATATGGCATTTAATGCCAAATTACGCAAAGCAAGCTCTTTTAGTACAAGTGTCGGAGGAGCCGAAGACCTGATGAAAGAGCTCAACAAAATGCTCAAGGATGATAAAAATATCGAGTATCGCGATCAGATTTATTACGCCATGGCCGAACTTTCGATGAAACAGGGTAAGGTTGATGAAGCATTGGATTTTTATAAACTTTCGGCCGAAAACAGCGTTTCGAACACCAATCAAAAAGCCATGACTTTTCTGGCAATGGCTGACATCTATTTTTCCCGTCCCGAATACCGAAATGCGCAAACTTATTACGACTCGACTTTGTTTTTTATCGATCCGTCATATCCGGATATTGAACCACTTACCGTTAAAACAAAAAGCCTGACCAAGTTAATCGAAAACCTTGATATTATCGACAGGGAAGACAGCCTCCAGCATGTTGCCCAGATGGGCGAAAAGGAACGTGATGCCGTAATCCAGTCACTTATAAACGAGGTTTTAGAGGAAGAAAAACGCCTGGAAGAAGAGCTTCGCATGGCAGAAATGAACTCAGCCCTGTTCAAACAACAGCAGCGCGATCCCCGTAACAGGAACCTTGCCGCAGGAGGTAAATGGTATTTTTATAATCCTACGGCTTTGAGTTTCGGTGAAACAGAATTCGTAAAACTTTGGGGCAGGAGAAAGTTGGAAGATAACTGGCGCCGGAAAAACAAACAGGTAATTGATTTCGGCGACGAACTTGGTGAAGAATTAGCCGAAGGCGATTCAATCCCCGGACAAAAACCACGTCCTACCGATCCCAAGTCGAAGGAGTATTACATGGTTGATTTACCCTTGAACGACTCGTTGCTGAAAATTTCGCATCAGCGTATTATCGATGCATTTTTTGCAGTGGGCGAAATTTATCAGAACGAAGTGATCGATTTTCCACAGGCTATCATAACTTTCGAAGAATTGAACCAGCGTTATCCGGGCAACGATTACCTCTTGTTTTCATTTTATAACCTGCACAAATTAAACCTCTCGATTGATGAGGCAATGAAAGCCCAGGAATATAAAGACAAAATCATTAAAGATTTTCCTGAAAGCAAATATGCCAAAATGTTTACAAATCCGAACTATGTTCAGGAAATGAATGCACAGATTGAAAAGGTTATCAAATTATATAACGAAACTTATTCGATGTTCGAAAAAGAAAACTATGCTTCTGTAATTTCGAACTGTAATATTGCCGAAGCAAAATATAGCCAGGACGAATTAATCCCAAAATTTAAATACCTTAAGGCCATATCATACGGAGAAACCGGAATGTTAGAGCAATTTGTTGATGCACTGAAAGATATTGTAAAAAATTATTCCGAAAGCGAGGTTGAGCCACCAGCCCGTGCAATTCTTTTAGTACTTAAAGATAAGAGCGATATTGAATTACCCGAAGAGGAATTAGGCCTTGTTGAAAAAGTTGAAGAGAAGGAGGAAGTAGTTGAAGTACCGGCTGAGGAATTGTACTTCCTGGACGAAAAGATGACCCATTTCTATGTTGTTGTGGTTGATAACAAGAAAAAGAATGTAAACCGGATTAAATACAATATTTCGAATTTCAACATCGAGTTCTTCAGCATGACAAATTTCAATATCTCAAGCATAATCCTTAACGAAGACTACCAGGTGATATCTGTGAAAAGTATGGACGATCAGGCCAGTGCCATTGACTATTTCGAAACCATCAGGGCAAATCCTGATGTATATAAAGAATACACCGAAGCCGATTATCGCCACTTTGTGATTTCTTCAGAAAACTTTGCTGTGTTCTTTAAAGATCAGAATGTTGAGAAATACCTCGGATATTTCAACAAGCATTATTTTAATTCTGAAGAAGAAAAATAACAGCCAGGAAAATATTCACTGTCCCTTAGTTTTCGACTTCAAATCCAGATTCATCAATAGCATTCCGGATTTGTTCAACTGACACCAAACTGGTATCAAACGAAACAATGGTGTTGGCTTCTTGATGTGATGCTTCAACAGATGCAATGCCATCGAGTTTTTTAACTGCCTTTGTTACCGTGTTTTCACACCCACCGCATGTCATACCCGACACTGATAACTCAACAGTTTTTACTTTTGCCGGATCGGCCTGTACTACAGATGATTCAACCTGATCTGAGGAGCTGGATTTTTTTGAATCTCCGGAATTATTGCATGCACAAAAAGTAGCAATAGCAAGAAATATTAATACATAATTTTTCATGATGTATGTTTTTTTTCAGAACAAAAATAGAGGAAAATTGGGCAGTAGCATAAAAAATCCGGCCCTTTACAATGAGCCGGATTTTTAAGATAGATTTTCTGATATATAGTTTTATCCAGGAAACTTTGCTTCCCAAAACTTTTCATTGATATGCTGTTAATTTTTTACCACTTTCATCTCGTCAATCAGATGTTTTGCACCGGCAAATTTATCGATAACGAACAAAACATAGCGGATGTCACAAACGATGGTCCTTTGTAACTGATGGTCGAATTGTATATCGCTGCTCATTGCTTCGGAGTTGCCATCGAAGGCAGTCCCTATCAATTCGCCATTTCCATTTATCACCGGGCTACCTGAATTTCCTCCGGTAATATCGTGGTTTGTAATGAAACAAACCGGCATTTTATCGTCCATCCCGTATGGTCCGTAATCCTTCTTCTCGTAAAGCTCTTTTAATTTGGGTGCAACTATAAATTCTTCATTAGTAGGGTCTTCCTTTTCCATAACACCTTTAAGGTAAGTAATCAGGTCGTATTCAACTGCGTCGCGGGGTACATAGTCGTTTACTACACCATAAGTTAAACGCATGGTTGAATTGGCATCAGGATAATAACTCTTATCGGGATTCATTTCGCGTAATCCGGCAATAAACAAGCGCTTGGCTTTATCGAACCTGACATTCATTAAAGCATCCTTGCTGTTCATGTCGAAATAAGCGCCATACAATGATTTGAAAGCGAGAACAGCCGGATCGCTTTCGAGGGTTTTCAGTTTGGGCTTTTCTAAAAATGCATTGAGTTTTTCCTCACTTGAAAAAACCGATTTATTGAACACATACTCAGCGTACTTATTCCAGTCGCCTTTAAATTTCTTCTCGATTTCTTTAAATATGTCAGGATGAAAACCTTCGGGAACATCTTCGGAATATGCTTTAAACATAGCAGCCAAAATAGCTTTGTCGATGTTTGCGTTATAATCTTTGAAATGTTCTTTTGCAGCACCCCGGATTTTTTCTACAATGGGGGCCGGGTCTTTTTTCTGTTTCAACATGCCCATAAGTCCTTGTGCCTGGCGTGAGAAGAAAACAATTTCAGCACCCTGGTTAAAAGCAGTTTCAACTAAATACCAAAAAGCTTTTTGCGACTGGCTTTCGCGCTTCGATTTGTAATATTCTTCAAAATCGGAAATTACATTGCCGTATTTTTCTTTTCTTTTTGAATTGGCTTTTGCCCATGCATCAAATTCTTTTTCCGTAACCCGTTTTTGATCGGCCACTTTAAGTCTTTTTAATGCTTTGGTTTCTTCACCATCTTTCTTCCAGAAGTTCCCTAAATAGGCATACTTGCTCGAATACTGAATACGGACCTTATCGCTTTTATCCATTTCTGCTTTCATAATCTTCATCTTAATATCGCGAAGCTTTACTGTAGCAGGATTTAGCTGGTCGATTTTTAATTCAACGCCATAAGATGTCAGGTACCTGTCGGTACGGCCCGGATAACCAAAGATCATTGCAAAGTCATCTTCCTGAACACCATTTAACGATACTGGCAGGAAATGCTTTGGTTTATAGGGGATATTATCTTTCGAATATTCGGCTGGTGATCCATCGGGTGCAGAATAAACCCTGAACAGGCAGAAATCGCCTGTGTGTCGTGGCCAAACCCAGTTGTCGGTATCGCCGCCGTATTTACCTATCGAAGAAGGAGGTGCTCCAACCAAACGGACATCTTTAAAAGTCTCATAAACGAAAAGGTAATATTCGTTTCCGGCAAACATACTGCGTACTACAGCTTCATAATGCGTATCGCCGGTTGCTTCTTTTTCTATTTTCTCAGCAATTTCGTTTATGGCGTTGTCGCGGTCGCCTTCCGACATAGTATCGGTTACATTTGCCATTACCTGTTCTGTAACATCCTCAATCCGTATTAGAAACGATGCAGTTTTTCCTTCATTGACCAATTCTTCGCTTCGGTTCATAGCCCAAAAACCATCGGTTAAATAATCGTGGTCGACACTCGAATGTGCCTGAATCTCGCCATATCCGCAATGATGGTTTGTCAGCATCAGGCCATCAGGAGATATCATTTCGCCTGTACATGAACCACCATCAAGACGAACAATCGCGTCCTTTAGGCTGGCATTATTGATATCATACAATTGTTCCTTTGAAAGTTTTAGTCCAAGTTTCTGCATTTCGGCATATTTCTTTGATCCAATCAAAAAAGGAAGCCACATGCCTTCATCGGCCCTTACCGATGATCCGAAAATCAGTGAAAAAGCTAAAATTGTTGTAAAAAATCTTGTCTTCATAAACCTCTCTTTAATTTTTTAAATTTTTGGTAAAAGTAATTATTTCTGAAATAGTATTGCTTGTGATTTTTATTAGTCGATTTACCCATTAATTATCAGCTACATTACTCATCCTTTTCGGAACAAAAGGACAAATTTGCAACAACCATACATTTTTGTGTATCCTATTGAAAATGTGCTGTGTAGTTGGCATCTGCATTGAAGTTTTAATTGTCAGGTGTTCGAAAGTATTAACTGTATGTACGTTCGCGGACAACCCTTCGATGGAATTTTCGTATTTTTATCTTTTTTAATGAAGGTTAGTTTTAAAAGCCAGTGTTATGAGATTCCATTCCAGATTTTGTATTTCTTTTATAGTTCTATTAATTTTCACTACATCGGGTTTTGCACAGAAATTTAAATCAGATCGATTGTTGCAAATGGCCAGTGCAAAGTCGGTTGAATATCAGAATAAGCGAGCTGAGGTAGAGGATTATGCAAGAGCCAACAATATTCCCATTCGGATTGAAACCGGTACAAAAGTAAAAGAACTCATGTTTATTGATGAATATGGGAATCCTCAGTATTATACTACACATAATGAGAATGCTGCAAAAACAATTTCAACCAATGTGGTTTATTCGGGTGGCGGAGCCGGGCTAAGCCTGAGCGGATCCGGAATTCTTGTTCATGAATGGGATGCCGGAACTGTGTTAAGCACACACCAGGAATTTGATACCCGTGTTACGAACAGTGATGCTACTTCAACACATTATCATGCTACACATGTTGCAGGAACAATAGTGGCATCCGGTGCTTATGTGAGTTCTGCAAAAGGAATGGCTTTCGCTGCAACTCTTGAGGCTTATGACTGGAACGATGACGAGTCAGAAATGGCCAGCGAAGCAGCCGAAGGGGCCTTAATCAGTAACCATTCTTATGGAACAGTCCGTGGATGGGACGATGGAACCTGGTATGGTGATGAAAATATCAGCGATCAGGAAGATTATTTATTTGGATTTTACAATTCATGGGCTGTGTATTGGGACGAGATTGCGTATAATGCACCTAACTACCTTATTGTTAAATCGGCAGGTAACGACCGGAATGATACCGGTGACGGTTCATATCCTGATGATGGCCCGTACGATTGTATTGGGCCAAAAGGAGTTGCCAAAAACCTACTCACAGTTGGCGCTGTTAACGATATATCGAGTGGTTATTCCCAGCCTTCGGATGTTGTAATCACTTCTTTCAGCTCCTGGGGTCCTGCTGATGACAGCCGGATAAAACCTGATATTGTAGCAAATGGGTATGGCCTTTATTCAACTTATAATACAAGCAATACCAGTTATACATCAATGAGTGGAACTTCAATGTCGGCTCCTTCGGTAACCGGATCGGCAGCGCTGTTGATAGAACATTATGAAGATGTACTAGGATCAAGGAGCCTTATGACAGCAGCCACCTTAAAGGCTCTTATTATCCATACTGCTGATGAGGCAGGCACAACTACAGGGCCTGATTATCAGTTTGGCTGGGGACTGATGAATACTGAATCGGCTGCAGCAAAGATTACACAGGACCAGACTACCGATGTAATGCTCGAATACTATCTTGAAGATGGGAATAGCTACACACGCGATATAGTTACAACTGGAACCGGTGCAATAACCGTAACAATTGTCTGGACTGATCCGGCCGGGACACCTGTTTCTGCACAACTTGATCCTACTACCGCCATGCTGGTAAACGATCTCGACCTGCGAATAACCCAGGGAGCAAATACCTATTATGCCTGGAAACTGGATGCAGCAAATCCTACCAATGCTGCAACTAACTCAGCAGAAAATAATGCCGACAATGTACCCGTAATATTTAACGATGCTTCGGCTAATATTCCAACAAGCTGGCAATGGACTTTTACGCCATCAACAGTGAATTATGTGAACGGAAGCTCCTCGACCTCGCAGCATCCGGAGGTGGAATTTACAGCAACCGGCACATACGAGGTGAGCTTGTATTCCCAGAACAGCCATGGAAATGATACCGAAACCAAAACGGCTTACATAACTGTCACGGATGATCCTTCAGGGTATTGCGAAGCATATTCCTCCAACCCATATGGTTATATTAGCAATGTTCAAATTGGGTCGATCAACAACTCATCGGGTTACACAAATATTGGAGGTGCCGATCCAAACGATAAATATTACGAAGACCACACCGCCTATTCAACAGACGTTACGCCTGGCGGAAGCTACAGTATTACAGTTACAAATCCTTATACTGATAGCAACCTCGATCTTGGTATCTGGGTGGACTGGAACCGTGATGGTGATTTTTACGATTCGGGCGAGCAGGAACTATGCGGCATAAACAATGGAGGTGAAGGTACCTTCAGTATAACCGTTCCGGCCAATGCAGAACTGGGAAATACAAGAATGAGGCTGAGGGCAAAATATCATGAAGATGATTGTATTAGTTGCGGGTATGCACTTAATGGCGAGGTGGAAGACTATACTCTCATAGTGGTGGCAACATGGACCGGAACAACAGACAGCGATTGGGCAACCTCATCGAACTGGAATCATGGAGAAGTTCCCGAATCATGGCATAATATCGTTATACCAACATCGCCATCGGGTGGGAATTTCCCGGACATATCATCTGCAACCAATGCAGTATGCAACGATTTGGAAATAGAGGCATCGGCAACATTATCGATTTTTGGAACTTTATCAGTTAATGGTGATTTAACAAATAATGCCGGCACATCAGGGATAATTGTAGAGTCGGACGCATCACAAACCGGATCGCTTATTCAATCAACTGCTTCGGTTAACGCAAGTGTTGAACGCTATATCGAACAAACGAAATATCATTATATTTCATCGCCTGTAAATAATCAGAATATCAGTACAGAGTTTATTAACACATCTTCAAATCCCTTGCCTACCAACAGCGATTTCTTTAAATTCGATGAACCCAACAATTTATGGATCAACATCCGCGACGGATCAGGCAACCTGAATACATCTTTCGAAACACAGTTTGTTGTGGGCCGTGGCTACCTGGTTGCATATAGCGATGCTAATTATACCAAAACATTCGCTGGAGCATTAAATTCAACAAATCAGGCTGTTACTTTAGACCGGACCAACGGTGCAGCAAACGAAGGTTGGAACCTTACAGGAAATCCATATCCGGCAACACTTGCTTGTAATACCAATGCTGATGCAAATTATAACCTGTTGAGCGATAATGCCGCTGTTCTGGACGATGCCTACGAAGCCATTTATTTCTGGGATGAACAGGATAATTACACCGGATCCAGAAATGATTATGTCACGGTAAATCAGGCCAGTTCGGCAAACTACATCAACCCCGGACAAGGATTTATGGTTAAGGCTGCCACTAACGGAGCACAATTTCAGTATAATTCCGACCAGCAGGTTCACGGGGCTTCGGTTTTTTATAAATCCGGGGATAATACATCACGATTAATTTTAAGTGTTCTGGGACCTGAGAACGATCTCAACGAAACCATGATAGCATTTATCGACGGTACAAGCAAAGGGCTCGATCCGGGGTACGACAGCCGGAAGCTAAAAGGAAATCCTTCGATTAGTTTGTATTCAGTTTTGGTTGATGACGATGGCAGTGATTATGCGATACAGAGCCTGCCCCAGCCGGTAAACAATCAAACTGTAATGCTTGGATTAGATGCATGGCTTACCGGAGTTTATCAGATTGCTGTTGTTGAAAGCGAGAACCTGGCAAACCAAATTATTTATCTCGAAGATAAATCTGAAAACCTTTTTGTTAACCTTTCTGTAAATCCGCAATATTCTTTTTCTGTAAATTCTGCCGGAGTATACAAAAACCGTTTTGAGCTTCATTTTAGCGGAATTATTACCGGAGAAAATGAGATTTCGTCACGAATTGATGAAATTAACATACTTACGGATGGGAGTACAATCCTGATACAGAACCTGAGGAGTACTGATATCGAATGCCGGATTTCTCTGTTTAATCTTGCAAGCCAGGAATTAAGTCGTGCCGATATTCATATATTAGCTAATTCTGTTGTTAGAGAGCAGATAAATTTTGTGCCGGGTATGTACCTTATAAAAGTCGAATCAAATGATTTGATTTACACTAAGAAGGTAATTATTCAACAATAATTACTTCATTAAAAATGCAAAATAATCCGGTCTACTCGTCTTGTTTTTCTTTCGACAGATACCATCTGCCAGCGCCATACGCAGCCCCAAGTGTGATAAGTATGCCGATACCTCCGGCAATCGGGGCTCCACCACCGGAAGGTGATTCGTTTCCTGAACTTCCGTGATCGCCCGGTGGATTCGGTTGAGCAGATAGCTCACTAAACGTAAGACAAAAAATTACTGAAAGGAGAAGAAGTATTACTTTTGATTTCATGCTTATATAGTTTTTTGAATTAACGAATGAAAATTTTCCTGCTGCTTGTTTCCGGTCCGGTCATTGCCTGCACCATGTATATTCCACTTGCCAAGCTTATTGTATAAACATTGGAGTTTTGATTGGTTATCTGCCTGTTGTAAACAATCCGTCCCTTTGTGTCGAAAATTGCCAATTGTCCGGTCAGACCTGTTTGATTCAAAATGCTGATTCTGTTTTCAAAAGATAAGATTTGTAGCTGATTTTCTGATTCAACCTCACCAGTCCCGTTTAATAGATTGAAATGAAGGATAAATCTTTCGTTGGGATCGTTTGTTGTTGCCTCGAAAGAATATGTATTTTGGATAGCCAGTTCAGCCAGTGCATTGGTTTGTACGTCTTCCAGCACAATTTCAATTTCCTGGTCGAATGTCTCAACACCTTCAAAATTCAAAAGGTATGTACTGTTGACTCCGGCATGGAAATTTAGGGCCAAGGAATACGATGTCTGTAATGGAGCAAGATAGTTTGTCGAGTAAATTTCATTGCCTATAACGGTCCATAACTGAGGTGCTGTTTCCCAACCAAAAAGTTTGTGGGAATCGAATGCCCAATCGAAATTCATTGTTGCATCTGGCCTGATCCCAACCTTGTTGATATCTGAATAATTATTTGCAGTGTTATTGATATGGATCGTCAGAAGATTCGCCTGGGTTGTTTTGTAATTGTTTGTGGTGCTGTGGGTTTGAGCATTTGCAGGAATAGTAAATCCATTACTTGAATTATTAACCTGAACAAAGAATCCATTAGTTGGAGGGATAGTTTCATTTACACCAATATCTACATAATTCCCTGACAATTCCTGTAAAACTTTTGCTACCTCCGACATGTTTGAGAATGACCAGTTATCGTCTTCATCCCATTCTATCGATGATGGATATGGATTTCCAAGTGCATGCCATCCATTTCCCTGGCCTGGCGTATATGAAAGATTCGAATAAGCCTTATCGGTCGTTAAAAAAGTTCCGGCAAAACTTCCTGTTGTGTTAGCATAACGAGCAACCAGGTAACCTTTCCCTTCGGCAAAGTCAAATGTTCCCTGCAGATAATTCATCCATAGATTTGATGCTTCATTATAATAGTAAAGATCGTTTCCGTTAGGATTAGCATTTGGCGTAAATCCGGTACCTGATACTGTTACATCGCCTGACACTGATGAGGAAATTATATGCCAGCCATCATTTGCACCTGTGTAGGCAGGGATGTACCTTTCAACAGTACCCTGAATTGAAGTGTTACTTTGAATTAAAGAACCGTTGCCTGTAGCATCGGACTTTATGATAATCCCACTTGCCCCGGCCTGGTTATCAATAAGGTTTGTAATGGTAAGTGACTTTGAAGGTTGTATCTCAACAGTACCACCGCCCAATACTGTTATTCCATCAAGGATGACATTGTTGCCATTTATTTTTAATGTAGCTCCTGGGCCTACCATTACCTGACCAGGGATATCACCACGTAGTTCAAGTGTTCCTCCATCAACAATGGTGCTGCCAGTAAATGTGTTGTCTTCTGTTAAAACAAGCGTTCCTCCACCTGTTTTCATTAGTCCTTCATTACCGGAAATAACATCTGAAATTATGAGCTCCCCCCCTGCTGATACATCAATTGTTGCCGGATCATTTAAGGTAATTGCTCCTGAAAATTCTCCGGTGCCGGAAGTGGGTGTATAATTTAAATATTTATAGCCCATGCTACCTAAAGGTATAGTAACAGGACTATCAACAATAACACCATTAGCTCCAATTTGAAAGATAGCATCATCTGAACCCGAAGTATGACCAACCTGAATTGATGAACAATCGAATGGATCATTAGTAACAACCTGAAGTGTACCTGCTTGCAAGGTAGTAGTACCTGTAAAAATATTTTCTTTTGATAGAATAATTGTTCCACCGTTTATTGTTACTCCTTCAGAACCGGAAATAACATCTGAAATTATGAGTTCTCCCCCAGCTGCAACATCAATTGTTACCGGGTCATTTAAGGTAATCCCTCCTGAAAATTCTCCGGTGCCGGAAGTCGGTGTATATTTAATATAATTATCGCCGGAAACATTTGAAACTATTGTTACAGGTTCGTCAATTGTAATCCCATCAGTGCCAAGTTCTAAACTTGCATCAAAAGTTCCGGATGCGTGCCCTACCTGGATGGAGCCATTCAGGGGATCGGGAGAGCCATCAAGATGAAGAGTTCCTTCTTCTACTGTTGTGGCTCCTGTATAGGTGTTTTCATTTGATAGATTAAGTGTCCCGCCTCCTGTTTTTGTAAGTCCACCTGTCCCGGAAACCACACCGCTATGTGTAAGAGTTCCTGATGTAGCAACATCAACACTAACACCGTCATTAAGTGTTGTTGAACCACTATATGTGCCACTTCCGCTTGTCGGTGAATAGCTGATGGTTTTTGTACCTGAACTTCCACTTCTTACCTCTAAAGGATTATCAACCGTTACACTGTTAGCACCTATTCGTAAGGTTGCATCATCAGTTCCAGATGTTTCTCCAAGATACACATTAGAGCAATCAAAGGGATCGGTTGTGTTTGTTGCCTCTGTTGTGCCGGATACAACATATAAATTACCGGTAAAGGTGTTTTCACCACTAAATTTGTTGATACCAGAACCCTTTGTAACGACTAAATTTGTTCCTGAAATTACTCCACTAAAATCAGTAGTTGCACCTGAATTTTGTGTTTCAATTGTTAGGGGGCCGTTCAAGGTAACTGAGCCACTAAATGTGTTGGTGTTTGAAGTGTGCAAGCCACCGATAACACGATAAACAGAACTGCTTGCATTATTTATTTCGATTGGCTCGTTACAAATTGTTCCTCCGTCCTGGTCGTATAACCAAAGTTTGGCAATGGTAGTAGGTTGTCCACCGTTCCCAACATAAATGGTTCCTCCACCGATAGCACCATTTTCATCAAACCAAAGCTCTCCTGCATCAATGGCAAAGAGACCTGTAACTGTTGAATTGGCAGCAATTTTTACCTTGCTATACTGCTTGAAATAAAAGTTTCCTGATCCTGATATAACTCCACTAAAAGTTAACAACTTTGAATTGTCACCATAAATGTCAGTATTGTAACCATTATTATTATAGGTGTTCGTAAAAGTTAGATCTCCATTCACAGGATTTATTTCCATACCACTGGAATATCCATTTTTCACAGGAAAGCCAATTGTGTGATTAACAGAGGAATAATTCTCTATCTTTGGCTTATTCCCACCATAATCATAAAATGTGTTTTCTGAACTACCCGAAATTGTCCGGGATTGAGTACACCCACTCCCTAAAACTAATTTCCATCTTGCCGTGTTCGATAAGTTATTTGTCATGGATGTCTGGACATCGTTATTGATGAGTAATTCTTCATTTCCACCAGGTGTGCCATTGTCCCAATTGCCGGATACATTCCAGTCTCCACTTGTGGCTCCACTATCCCACGAGTAAGTAGTTTGAGCCGAAAGGGAAATTATTAAAAGACAAAATAAGGTAAGTAGGGATATTGTTTTCATAGTCATCAAATTTTCCTCTAAAAATATCTGAATTCAAAGAAAAATCCAATTTTAGATTCAATTTTAACAAGTTTAATGCAATCATTATCGATAAGAAGAAAGAATTGCCGAAAATTATTCTCCCTGATGACTTTGATTCCCTAAACTGATTAAGTATTTTGAATAATCAAAGAAAAATTGCGCACAATGCGTT
>CAYLZH010000001.1:0-66372 GCA_964388245.1 uncultured Bacteroidales bacterium | reverse complement strand
ACAGATGCCCTGGCTGTGAGTCATTCTTCGAACGTGATTATGAATGAACCCCTCGAATTGGTTGCAAATATTATGGTTAATGAAAACAATTCCTTTATGTGTGAGGCATTTGCCCAGGCATTCCCTCTTGGCGGCACATGGCCCTATTCTTTTATCTGGGACGATCCCAACAGCCAGACAACACCGTTGGCTTCGGACCTTTGCCCGGGAACCTACAACGTTACAATTACCGATGGAAACGCTTGTCAGGTTGATACAACGATAATCATCGATCCAAATTCGACAACTGTAACAGATACAGCTTTCACCTTATTCGATACTTGTTTGTTGAATAATGCTCCCGATACGGCATATATTTCCAATCTATATTATAGTGCAAGTTCAATGTCAATCGAATGGACTATTATCGAAGGTGCAACAACCCATATCATAACAACTAACTATTATTCGATTACTTCACCAGGTATCTATTATGTTTATCTGGTAATTAATTGTAATTTGAAGTTCATTTCTGAAATATCATTAGTATCCATAATTGAAATCGACCACTCGGTTTTTAATGTTGGTGAAATTGAAGAAGAAAAATTCGCCTGTGTCCTTCATCCTAATCCTATTAAAGATGATCTGAACATTCATGCTAAACACGCAATAAGCAATGTACTGGAGGTGGAAATCTACAATTCGATTGGCGGACAAATACTTAAAACCCAGATTGATCTTTCGTTAAACAAAGCACCAAAAATTGCATTACCAGGTCTATCTCCGGGTGTTTATTTTGCCAAGTTTTTTAATGAATATAATCAGAGTACTGTTGTGAAATTCGTAAAATAATATTTGAATACATCACAGCGTAATACCCTTTTTACAGTAGTTTGTCATTAGCGCCCTGCTCCGGTCAGGCTGCTATATTTCATCTTTCGAAAGGTAAATGTTATCAATCTATCATCCAGGTTTTCTTATCGGTTCTGAATTCAATTTTCATTTTCCCTTTATTTTCTGAAATATCACATGCAAAGTTGATATTTTGATCACCCTTTTTGATGCGAATTTCCTGATCGACAATTTTAATGCTGCGCAGGTGATTCCAATTTTCATCAAATAATTGAACCTCGTTGTCGTCACTGTATTTTAACTTTTGATTTGTTCCGATCACAGCGGGTATCTGAATCGATTTATAATCATCAACCTCAATAGTTATGTTGCTGGCCTGGCAACCATCAGCAGAAATAATAAAACTAAGCAAAGCATCATCATCATAGCCAGTTACCTGGAAAGTTGTATAAGTTGGTTCGCCCGGCTGCCTGATTCTTTTCGAATAGGTATATTTTCGGCTATCGATCTGAATAATCTTATTTTTATTGTGTAATTCAAATTCATTATTTACATCCTGCATCAGGATCTTCAGAGAATCCGGTATCGAGTTGTTCATCCTCAGTTTTTCCCATTGGCCCAATAAACTTAGAATTTCCGACGAAAGGCCATTTTGCTCTACCGCATCATAGCTCATCACAAAAGCATAACCGGCATCGAAACCAGCCGATCTTGCAAGTAACCACTCAATATCTTCAACACTTGTTGAAGGCCTCATCAGAAACCAGCCCAACATTCCCGGCATGAAATTTCTTTTGAAGTATTTCTGGTTCTTCAGCCTGTACTCCTGCTGACTTTCCCTAAAATTGTCGTACCAGGGTTCACCCCAATTCATCCGCGAATAGATATGCCAGAAAAAATGTGATGTACGACTGGCATCTGCAATAAAATGTTGTTTGATATCGTCGGATAAGTTCTTATACCATGTTGTGGTCATTAAGATTTCGCCGTAATTTCCCATTCCTGTCGATCGGCATCCTTCCAGCCCGTCGAAAGAGATTTGCCTTAATCCGGTATTGTTGAAAAGTCTGGCAATATTTTCAGCTATTTCGAAGGTGAGTTCGGGATTGGAAAGAAAGACTTTATAACCATGATCGGCTAACTCGAAAATCTCACTGTTTTGATCATGATTTGCAGCCTGTGTTCCAAATTGCCCGCGCTGGCAGTCTGATAAAATCCATGGTTCCGATTCGCTTATCCCGGAATAACGGATTAGTTCGTTTCCAATCCTGATTGTTTTTAAATGGCTTTTGTCTGTTTTATTAAAAAAATCGGATGACTTAATTTGTATGTCTGTAGTTTTTTCATCGATAGCATTTGTCAGGGCTGTTTTCCCTGAAAAGGCGAGACGTTTATCAGGAACAGGCGAGACGTAGGCATCGTTTGTTGTGATAAAGTTCGACAGGGTGTGCACACCAATGGAAATTCCATGCCTGGCTGCATAATCAACGCATTTTTTCATTCCATCCCAACCGTTTGGAAAAAAGTTTTTTTTGAGTGGAAAATGCCCCCAGCTCTCAAAAGGTGCCGAATGATACATATATTTTAATCCAGCCAGCCTGGTTATCTCAACAGCCTTTTCGATATCCGACTCCGAGAAATCAAGAATTAGATATGCCGATGAAGCTTCCCTCGAAATTTTACCCCATTCTCCCTGAATTAATGGATGTGGCAGGCCTTCATTAAGTTCGATTTTTGAGATGGTTGAAAGTATATCATCCCTGGAACATCCAAACAATGCGATTTTCGAGCCTATAATTCCTCCATCATCAAAGGCCGGAGTGATGTATTTCTGATGCCCCCAATTTTCAACAATACGCTCTTTATTCCTGTTTCTGCAATAGGCCTGAAGGCTACTGCCAAATTCTGTTGGCTTTGCCGCCTCGACACGATACAGGACATGCCGCTTGTTTTTCTCACTGATATCGCTGAAATCATCACCTTCGAAAATATCGAGCTGGGGCAGGCAGTCGTTCTCGTTCCAGGGATATCCGCCAAGTGTTTTTGGATTAAGAGCCTGGAGCCCGACTGCGAATTCATTATCCTGAACAACTCCGATAGTTTCACCAATCACATTATTAATACCGGTGCAAAATGGCCCCCAAACGACCAGGTCAATTCCTTCAGGATTATCAACCGAAATCAATTCAAATTTCAGGTAATCAATGTTCTCGTTAATATTTATTGTAACCAAAATTTTACCAGGAAAAGTAAACATAATGTTTTGTTGCTCGTCATCGACCGACATACTTTCAGAATAAATGAATTTCTGATTCTTCCTGATCGACAATAGGGGCGATACCGAATCGGAGTAAAGAAAGTTCTTTCCCGATTTTTTTTCGATTATCGAAGAAAGGTTTCCTTTGTCATCGATAGAAATTCGAAATCCTGATGTTTCGAACACCACATCTTGTTCGCTGCAAGAGAACAAGAGGTATGAAATGAGAATTATTATCAATATTTTTTTCATCATTAATAGTGATTTGTTTTATTAATTATTCAACTATAATTTCATCGATAAAAATCCAACAAGGTTGTCCGAAGCCCCTGTGCCAGTCGGGGCAGGTTTTCAGCGACTTAGCTGTTATTCGCAAATAGCGGGATTCAATTCCTCCTGTTATAAACTCAAAGGGGAACGATTCGACCCGAAAATTCCTGTTATCAACATCGGGATTTGCTTTGCCAATTGATTCGTACGATTTTTTATCGCCCGACGACTCGATAATTATTTCCTTTGGTAAAAACACCCAGGAAACAAGGGCTTTGAGGAAATTCATACTAATCTTCTCAATCGTAATCTCTTGTCCGAAGTCAATAATCAGTTCCATATCTTCGCCTTCGAAACCCAGCCAGTTGAACGAAAAATTAAGTCCACCAGTTAATCCGTCACTTAATGCAGCCTCTCCTCCCACAGGATATTTTTCAGAGTATTTTGTCAGGATTTCGATTTTTGTATCCTTTGCCAGGTTTTCTTTAGTTTTCCAGCGCAAATTTCGCATTACATAATCACGATAATCATTTAGAGTAAGGTTTTTCTCATTCACCTTTGTTACGCCTGTTTTGTTCCCGATTTCAATAAATCGGTCTAAATAATCCAACATTCCCTGATCCAGTTCCTTCAACCCACCTTGTTCAGTAATAAAACTTAATAACGGATTATTGTAATTTAATGCAAGATCGAGATACGCAAAATCGACGGCTAAGCGAGCACGCCAAATCCGTGTTAATAAAACCTGATCATGCCGGGCAATTTGTTCGGCGCTATCCATCAGGGCCTTATATTCAATCATGTATTCAGGTTTGAGGAATGAATTCACGTAATTTATCGGAAAACCATAGATGTTTAGAAACTCATCTTCCTGTTTTTCAATCAGGCGTTGATGAACAAGATTATAATATGTCCGGATTGGCCTGGCAGCCTTCTGATAATATAAATCGAAAAAACGGCCGGTAAGTGAGTCGATATCAGCATCAACATTCCATGCCAGTTTCGAAAGCAGGAAAAGCTTCAGGTTTTTCATATCAGACCAACTAACATTTGATCCTTGTTCGAATATCATATCGACACCATGGTTGTGGAAGAATTGTATGTTCGACTGAAGTGTGTGAAAGTTCGGAAAAGGGCAAAGATAATTTTCAAACTGAACCACATAATCCCACATATAAATATTATCAGTAAGCGCACTCCAGTCTTTCATGTCTTTTACAAAATCATCGCTTCGGGGATCATCAGTAAGTGGCATGCTCCGGTTACATTCGATCGAGCAAAACATGATGTTTACATTATCCAGGGGGGTTATATTTTCCGGTGCCGATCGTGTAAACTGATATGCCAGGGTTGAAATCTGTTTATCGGGAAATTCTTTTGCAATACTGTTGGCCATTTCGATATATGCGCCCGAGTAACTGTTGTATTTTTTATATAGATTATTGCAGCCCTCACATTCGCAATAATTAATGCAATCGTTTTGTGAAACTGACCAATATTCGTAATCCGGTTTCTTTGCTATTTCATTTCTTAGATTTTCGGTTAATAATGGAATAACATCGGGATGGCTTAAACACAATTGCCCATCCTTTATGCGCCTGTTATTTACGAGGGAAAAATATTCGGGATGTTCTTTAAAGTAATCCTCCGGAGAAATAAGTTTCTGAAATGTATGGACATACATGCCCCATTCATCGAGGTTTTCAATTTTATACCAGTCAATGAGTTTTTGATCTTTTTTGTCATGAAGATAAATATGCCGGTATGAGAACGATGGATTAAAAGTTTTATCGATTTCAGGTAAAGCAATCGTGGATAATTTAGGCAGATACTCTTCGCCATACGGAAATCGCATACACCCAAGGTATTCTTCAAGAAAAGTGTAAACACCATATAAGTTTCCACGACTGTTCATTCCGGCAATCAAGAGGTCGTTGCCCGATGATCTGATTATAAAGCCATCCCGTTTAAGCTTAAGCAAATCAGATAAAAGCAAACTATCCTGGATAGCTGTTTTACCGATTTTGATGTATTTACTACCTGATTGTGTTTTTGATGTAATCTCAATAGAACAGCCTGATATCTGTTTCAGATAATATTGTAGTTCGTCTCCGGCTTTTTTGGTCAGGCTATCGGAATCCTGGTCAATCAGTATCTTATATTCTGATTTTCTATTTTCAACAATAAATCCTTGCTTTTGGCTGGAATCACAGGCCAGAAAGGCAATCACAACGAAACATAGCACCAATAGTTTCATTAGGTTTTGTATTGATTCAGTTTGATTTTTCATGGCAAATAAATTTTTGCTGAATATAAGCAAAAGAATGTTTCAGGTCGCATTTGGGCAGCCTGAACAATTTCGAAAGTTATGTTCACAAATACTTACCGGTGTAGCTTCTTTTGCACCTGACAATTTCTTCGGACGTACCTTCGAAAATTATCTCTCCGCCCTTGGTCCCGCCTTCGGGTCCGAGATCGATAATCCAGTCGGCCTGCCGGATAACATCAATATTATGTTCAATAATTATTACAGTATTTCCGTTTTCAACCAGCTTTCTTATTAATTGCATTAATTTGCCGATATCGAATAGATGAAGGCCGGTTGTTGGTTCGTCCAATACATAAATATTCCCTTTTTTATGTAGCTCAGAAGCAAGCTTTATCCTTTGTGCCTCGCCACCAGACAAAGTCGATAGTGGTTGCCCTAGTCCGAGGTAGCCAAGACCAACATCGGACAATAATTTTAGCCTTTTCGAAACCGCAGGTAATTTAAAAAATCCGATAGCTATGTCAACGGTCATATTCAACACCTCATAGATGTTTATTCCGTTTAACTTTACTTCAAGGACCTCATCTATGTAGCGCTTTCCACTGCATTCATCACATGTAACTTTTATCGCATCCAGAAAACTCATTTCAACATCGATATATCCTTTGCCTTTACATTTCGGGCAGGCTCCTTTCGAGTTAAAACTAAACATAGAAGCCGGAACATCACTCGCTTTGGCAAAATCTTTTCTAATATAGTCGAAGGCCCCGATGTAGGTAGCCGGATTCGATCTTACAGTTCTGCCTACAGGGCTTTGATCAACAACAATAACATCCTGGTGGGTTTTTACAAAAAAATCGGTTATCAGGCTACTCTT
The DNA here is from genome assembly GCA_964388245.1 of uncultured Bacteroidales bacterium. Classification (GTDB taxonomy): domain Bacteria; phylum Bacteroidota; class Bacteroidia; order Bacteroidales; family M50B96; genus JAIOYV01. The sequence continues at coordinate 59,868 of CAYLZH010000001.1, read as the reverse complement.
GCCCGATCCGGCCACACCGGTCACACATGTTAAAACACCAATTGGTATTTTTGTTGAAACATTCATAAGGTTATTGACATTTACATTTTTTAATTCGATATATGATGATGCAGCCTTTGGAATAACCTGCCTTTGTTCGTGATTATTTAAAAGTTTTCCGGTAATGCTCCGGCTCTTTAACAGGTCAGATATATTCCCGGTAAATATCAATTCTCCTCCATTCGAACCTGCTTTTGGTCCGATATCAATTATCCAGTCTGCAGATCTGATTATTTCAGGATCATGCTCCACAACCAAAACCGAATTTCCTTTATCCCTGAGTTTACGAAGCATAGAAATCAAATTATCGATATCCCGCGAATGCAAACCAATCGATGGTTCATCAAGGATATACATAATATCAACCAGATCGCAATCGAGCTGACGTGCCATTTTTACCCTTTGGCTTTCACCTCCTGATAAGGTGGCAACTGCCCGGTCGAGAGAAAGATAACCCACACCTATGTCAATCAATAATGATAATATTTGCCTTATTTTAGACAAGAGTGGTTGTGCCATTGAATCTGCCTCAATGTCGAGAAACTTGTACAAACCGGTTAATTCCATACGGCACAAGCCGGCAATATTTTCCCCGTTAAATTCTACTGAAAGCGCCCGGCTGTTCAAACGACTCCCGCCGCAGCTTTCGCAATCGGTGTATGTAAAATATTTCTGATAAGCATTCTTTCTTGCTTCAGAAAGTTCCTCCTCGGCCTTATTAATATGGAGCCTTTCCAATTTATAGGCAATTCCTTCGTAGTTTTTGGTATAGGTGCCTGCCCCATGCTTTTTCGTCACCGGAATCCCGGAAGTATAAAGAAACCTATCCAGTTCTTCAGCAGAATAATATTTCAGTTTTTTATCTACATCGAACAAATCGATGGCTACTATTTCACGCCAGTTCCAACCTCCAACCTTGTAATCAGGATGATCGACAGCCCCTTCCCGGATTGTTTTTTCCGGGTCAATCAACCGGTCGATATCAACTCTTATTCGCTTGCCTAATCCTTTACAATCGGTACACATTCCCTGCGGATGATTAAAACCGAAAAGGAACGACGGACCAATAAAAGGCGTACCGCATCTTGAAAAGAGCAGGCGCAAATATGTGTTGATTTCCGATGCAGTACCCACAGTGCTTCGAAGGTTTCGTCCCATACGTTTTTGATCGATGACAATGGCTGTTGACATATTGCGGATTTCATCAACATCAGGACGTGATAATTTTGGCATTCTGGCCCGTGCAAATGTCGAGAAGGTTTCAATGAGCTGTCTCTGTGCCTCTGTATAAATGGTATCGAACACGATGGAAGATTTACCGGAACCGGATACACCTGTGAAAACAACTAATTTATGTTTCGGTATCTCAACACTGATATTCTTTAAATTATGTGTCCGGGCGCCAGTAAGGTATATTTTGTCTGATTTCATGATCTTATCCTTATGAATTATAAAATGTTCATCATGTTGAAATGAAATTATCTCATGTAAGAGTATCAAAAATTTGTCAGCAAGAAAACTTAAACTGTAAATAAATACGAAATAGAAACCGCGAATTTATGTTGAATTAACCATAACAGCTCAGGTCATCAACTTAATAATTCATTCAGATAACATTAGCGCTCAATCTGTTACCATTTAAGGCACGCAACTATATCACACCCCGTTTGAAGTTAATCCTTTACACAACGCACCGATACACCGTACTGTTTGTACCAGCCATTATAGTTAGTAAAGTTATTATTATTAAAATCGATGCTTCTCGACCATTGATGACTCCAATTAACTTCATTGGAAGTCCACCAACGTGCAATCTGACCTATTGAATTCATGCTTGACCAGCCAGGAAATTCTCCGGTTTGATACCGGCATCCGCCTGGAAGTGCAGTGAATTGATAATAGTCGGTTCCCCAGGCTATTCCGCTTGCATTCCACCGGGGATGATCAGAAGTCAGGCATGGTCCGCCCAATGGAGAGTTTTCCTGCCGGCACGATTTCAACTTGTCCCCCTTATTTGGTCCACTGATGCTATTTTCCAATGTGTTCCATTCGGCAAATGATGGGATATGCCAACCAGTTGGGCAGAGACCATTTGGGTTTACAACGGCAAATGCATTGTATAAAGCACCATATTTGTTCTTCCACGCAATGTTATTATCCCACCAGCAATAAGCACCAGTAGTCAGGTTCGACCAGGTGGTATTATTCGTTACAATGGGAATAGCTGTACCATTGCGGTATGTAGTGGTTTTAAGGTTCTCCCTCATCCAGCATTGATTTCCAATCTGGATAGTATTGTAAGTGTTACCATCAATATCTGTAACCGTGGCAGGGCATCCGCCACCACTCCCCGTAAAGCTGATATCAACCTCATCGGAACTATTGTCGCATACTGTTGAAATAGTCCATCGTAATGTATACGAGCTATCAGCAATACCTGAAAATAAGCTGAAGGGATCTGATGGATCAGTAATGGATCCTCCTATTCCACTTACTATAGACCATGAGCCGGTCCCATACCCAGGACTATTGCCGGCCAGTGTTGCGGGTGATGAAATATTGAGCTGGTCGGGCCCTGCATCAGCAGTTGTTGGAGATGCCATAAAACTGATATTTACACCATCAACAGATGTTCCGCACTCATTTGTTATTGTCCATCGCAACGTATATGTATTTCCTGGCTGGCCTGAAAACTGGGTTGTCGGATCGTTTGGATTAACAAAACTACCACCTGTACCATTCACAATACTCCAAACACCCTGTCCGTATTGTGGTGAGTTGGCCTGAAGTATTGCCGGATTGCAAGCACTGTCTTGTTGCGGACCGGCAAATGAAATTGATGGATCAGGGACACAGTCTGTGCTTAAGTTCCCAAAATCATCAACCGTAATCTCATAATTGGTTCCATTTGGCGAAACCAGTGTTAATGAGCCAGAGTTCAATGAATATGGAACGCTTAATAGTTGTGATGTTCCCATAAACTGATAATTTGAACCACCGCTTGCATCCATTTCTACTTTCAGGAAATGTGGAGAAATGCTCCAGTTTATATTTTCAAAAACTCCTGATTCAACATTTCCCATACCTATATCCATAGAAACAATGCCAAACTGATTGGTAGTTTTCAGGTGGGTTTCACTAAAAACTGTTACTCCATAAATACTATCCTGCACTATCCCAATGCGAAACGATACGGCTTGTGTTGTAATTAAACTGCCCGAGCTGTCACGCACTACAGTCTGGTATTTAAATCCATGAGGGGCTTGTGCCGACATGCTTAACGCTCCAAGTACTCCAACTAACAAAGTCAAACTTATATTCTTCATATTTCAATCCTTTTATAATATTGTTACTACTCAGCAGTAAAGTTAATGAATTACCTTTTAGCAAGCTAACGAGGGATCAAACAGGGGTGTCCGACAAAATTCCACTTCCCAAATCATCGACGGGATACACTGTTTTTAAAACATGAGTTTCATGAATACATCAGAAATAATAATTAGGCTATTCCTCCCTTGGGATACCATTCGCCCCATTCTTTTGGAAACCACCTTGGAACTTTTGCATCCTTTACCCTGTCGTTGCAGTGAATATATGGTTTAATATCAATAACCGGGCTTTCGTTATCTGCATCGATTTGTTCGATAAAAATTCTTCCCTTTTTATGATTTATGCCACCAATCCTGCAAATTGAATTCATAATAAGGTTGGGGCGTTGTGGACTCCGACATGCAAAAACTCCTGCCTTAATTTCTTCATTTGAATAAGGAATCTCGACCTGAAGTAATTGTCTTTGAGCAGGCGAATCAAATTTATTGGCCCACCACAATACATGCATGTAGTTGTAGTTTTCCAATTCGGCTAATCCGGCGCGATAGGTCTCAAAAATCTCAAGGGTATTACCTGACACCTGTTTTTTAACAAATCCGATTGGGTTAATACTGAACTCAATTTCTAAAATCATGGTAATTTGATTTTCTTCAAAAAAAATCGATATACATTAAAATAAGTTGCCCAATCTTGCTTTTTCTGAAAAATTATTTTCTCCTCGATGGATCGGCCAGCCATCGTAATAATACAAAAAACACAAGACATACAACGATGAATAAAACAGCTACAGGGCGGGCATATTTTAATCCAAAAGCTCCAAATCGCTCGTAAATTAAAACTGGTGTAATTATCGGATGATAGGCAACAATAACTACTGCGCCAAATTCACTCATCCCCCTGGCAAACATCATTATCAGGCCGGTAACAACCGAGCGCCAGGCCAGAGGCAACGAGATAGTAAAAAACACACGGATATGCGATGCACCCAGATTCATTGCAGCTTTTTCAAGCCGTTCAGGAACTAATTCAAATCCATCGCGTGCAGCATTTATTAAAAAAGGAATACTTACAAAGGCCATTGCCATGCCAATTCCAAGCGGATGACCAACAAAGTTAAGCCCTATTTTATCGGCCATGCTTCCAAGAACAGAATCGCGGGCTATAAAACCTAATACAGCAATCCCTGCAGCCGAATGAGGTATTACAATAGGAATATCAATAATCCCGGCAACCAATTTCTTCAATGGAAAATCCTTTCGTGCCAATATGTACGAAAACGGTATGGCTGCAATGGCAAACACCAATGTTGCAACAAATGAAGTACTCAAGGTTAGAACAATGCTGTCTGTAACCTCCTTGTCGTAAGCGGTTTCGAACAAGTCTTCGAGTGGAGTGGCAAAAACAAGCCCTACAAGCGGTGCAACGATGAAAAGTAAAACAAGTCCACCTAAGAAACTAAATGTAATATGAACCGGCTGAAACTTTTGCATCCTGAAAAAAATATCCGGCTAATGTACCAAATTGTTAAAAATTTGCAGTCATCAAAAGCTTTCAAAACAATTTAATTCCATGTTTGTTGTTTACTCAATAGTTTTAAATATTTTTGAGGCACAAAAAAAAGTTGAAAAATGAGTAAAGTAAAAGTTCTTGCATTGTTGATTCTGACTACGGTTGTGGTCTCGGGATTCATTTTTTCCGATTATTCCAAATCCGGTTCTCAGGGAGATCCAAACGTTGGATTAAAAATTGGTGACCAGGCTCCTGAACTCGCCTTTGCATCGCCCGATGGAAAAATCTTAAAACTTTCCGATTTGCGTGGAAAAATGGTGTTAATCGATTTTTGGGCATCATGGTGCGGACCTTGCAGAAGGGAAAATCCAAATGTTGTTTCTGCTTATCAGGAGTACAAAAACAAGGATTTCAAAAATGGTGATGGATTTACAATATATGGTGTATCGCTCGACCGTGATAAAAACCGATGGATCGAAGCTATAAAAAAAGATAAATTATCATGGGATTATCATGTTAGCGATCTAAAACAATGGAGATCAGAAGCAGCAGCCATGTATAAAATCAGTAGCATTCCGTCGAACGTACTTATTGATGGCAACGGGGTGATTATTGAGAAAAACCTTCGGGGCCAGCGACTTCATGTTACACTTGAGAGCTTGCTGAAAAAGAGACGTTAAGAATATTAGTTTTACTGATTATTTGACAGGGGGTGTTCGATTTTACTAAATTGGACACCCTCTGTGTCATATTGAACTATGCCAACCTGCAAATTTGTGCCATAATGTCCTGATAAAACAGATGGCAAAAATTTTGTCGGGGGGCAGCCACAATGTAAAACCCTTAATTTGATTGAGATGAGCAAAAAAGACATTTCTGAAAAGGTATCGGATAATGAAGATAATAACCAGAATGGCATAAACCAGGAGACGCAGGAATCTGATATAAAGGAAGAAAAGACTTCTGATGAAGAGCAAAATAAGGAAGACGACCAACCTGATGAACCAGAGAAAATGGAATCTGATCAGAAAACAAAAAAGCAAGAATCAATTCCTGAAGAAGAACAACCATCGCGCGAAGATGAACTGGAACGCTTACTCAGCGAGCTGGCTGATTCGAAAGATAAGTATATTCGCCTTTTGGCTGAATTCGACAACTACCGCCGACGCACACTAAAGGAAAAAATGGATATGACCAAAACTGCAGGCGAGGAAATTATCTTGAAAGTTCTTCCGGTAATCGATGATTTCGAAAGGGCAATGGTATCGATGAAAGATGCGAACGATTGCAACGCAATTCTCGACGGAATTAATCTTATATACAATAAATTTAAGGAATTTCTTACCCAGCAGGGAGTAGCCGAAATTAACGCAATGCATGAAGACTTCGATACCGACGTACACGAGGCACTCACAAAAATTCCTGCACCCAAGAAAAAACTCAAAGGCAAAGTGGTTGATGTAGTAGAAAAAGGATATAAACTACACGATAAAGTCATCAGATTCTCAAAAGTAGTAATAGGAGAATAGGCAAGAACAATATATTTATACCCGGAAAAAAACGATGTAAAGAAATAATATGGCGAAGAGAGACTATTACGAAGTACTTGGTGTTGCAAAAGGAGCACCGAAGGATGAAATTAAAAAAGCATATCGTAAACAGGCAATAAAATACCATCCTGATAAAAATCCGGGAAACACTGAAGCTGAGGAAAAATTCAAGGAAGCAGCAGAAGCCTACGAAGTTTTAAGCGACGACTCAAAACGTTCGAGGTACGACCAGTTTGGCCATGCAGGATTAGGTGGTGCTGCCGGAGGTGGTTTCGGTGGTGGTATGTCGATGGATGATATCTTTTCGCATTTCGGAGATATTTTTGGCGGACATTTCAGTGGATTTGGTGGATTCGGTGGTGGACGTCAGCAACAACGGGTAAACAAAGGATCAAATTTACGGGTAAAAGTTAAACTTAACCTGAAAGAAGTAGCCGAAGGTGTTGAGAAAAAAATAAAAGTCAAGAAATATGTTAGCTGCAAAGCCTGTTCAGGTAGTGGAGCCAAGCGCGGATCGGGCCATTCAAACTGTTCAACATGTCGTGGATCAGGACAGGTAACAAGAGTAACAAATACGCTGTTGGGTCAAATGCAAACAACATCGACCTGTCCGAGTTGTAACGGCGAAGGAAAAATTGTAGTAAATAAATGCACCGAATGTTATGGCGAAGGAATCGTCCAGGACAGCGAAGTTATCAGTATCAACATTCCGGCTGGTGTAGCAGAAGGAATGCAATTATCAGTAAGTGGTAAAGGAAACGCAGCACGAAGAGGAGGTATCAACGGAGACCTGCTGGTATACATTTCTGAGGAATCGCACCCCGAACTGATCAGGGAAGAAAACGACCTTCACTATAATTTGTTTATTAGTTTTCCAGAAGCTGCACTCGGAATACCTGTCGAGATCCCAACAATAGATGGAAAAGTTAAAGTTAAAATTGAACCCGGAACCCAGCCCGGGAAAGTCCTCCGGCTGCGAGGTAAGGGCATCCCTGATGTAAATGGCTACGGAAGGGGCGATCTAATGGTAAATATCAATGTATGGGTTCCGAAGAATTTAAATCGTGATGAAAAACGACTTTTGGAACAATTACAAAGTTCCGAAAATTTCAGACCTGTACCAGGCCAACATGAAAAAGGTTTCTTCAATAAAGTGAAAGATTTTTTCTAACCTGCCTAATTCATGTTTGCTAAACGAACAATCATCCGAAACCCGTATTTGCTTGAAATTCCACTTTTTCCATCAGCATAAAATAATTATCTTCACGCCTTAATTTCTGAATGAATGGAATTATTTAAAGCAGAAAATATATATAAAAGCTTCGCCAATCATGTCGCCCTCAACAATGTCAACATGATTGTTCCCCAGGGAAGCATCTATGGATTGCTTGGACCCAATGGCGCCGGCAAAACAACATTAATCCGGATAATTAACCAGATTTTTGCCCCCGACACCGGTGAATTGTTTTTTAACCGGAAACAACTAAAACCCCATCATATAGCACAAATTGGCTACCTGCCCGAAGAAAGGGGTTTATATAAAAAAATGAAAGTGGGAGAGCAGGCACTCTACCTGGCCAGGCTCAAAGGATTATCAAAAAACGATGCCCTTAAAAGGCTTAAATACTGGTTCGAAAAATTTGAAATACAAGCCTGGTGGGATAAAAAGGTCGAAGAGCTTTCGAAAGGTATGCAACAGAAAGTACAATTTATAGTTACCGTTTTGCACAAGCCTCAACTACTTATTTTTGATGAACCCTTTAGCGGATTCGATCCCATCAATGCAAATATCCTGAAAAAGGAAATCCTGGCTTTAAGAGATGAAGGGGCCACAATTATTTTTTCGACCCATAACATGGAATCAGTTGAAGAACTGTGCGATAATATCAGCCTGATCAACAAATCGAAAGTGATAATGGACGGACGCATCGATAAAATAAGGGATGATTATAAATCGAACACCTATGAGGTGAAATTTCTTGGGCAGTTTAATAAACTACAGGCAACCCTATCGGCCGAATACGAAATTGTTGCAGCCGCACAGGAAGAAGATATCCATTCGATCAAAGTAAGACTGCTGAAACACCTTACAACGAATGAACTAATATCAATGCTGTTGCCCTTAGGGAATATAATTGGCTTTAATGAAATAATTCCTTCGATGAATGACATTTTTATTAAGGTTGTTGAAGAAACCAACACCGGAAACGAATTATTGTAGAAAAGATCAAAGAAAAGATGAAGACCTCCATAGTCTTAAAACGAGAATATCTGAGCCGGGTCCGCAAACGGAGCTTTATAATAATGACCCTGCTGTCGCCACTCATTATGGCTGCATTTATTGTAGGATATGTTTACCTGATTTTTGCTGAAGATACCGAAGAAAAAAACATAGGTATTATTGATGAGTCGATGGTAGTATTCGAATCGCTTAGGAATACTGACATAATAAAATTTGAACTACTGTCGGGAAAAACACTGAATGATGCACGTGATGCCTATGGATCAGGCGAATATTATTCGATCTTGTACATCCCTTCGAATGTTGTAAATTCAAAAAAGATACAGTTGTACTCTGAAAAACAGCCAAGCCAGGCAGTAATAATGTATATCGAAAATTCAATCGAGACCTACCTCGAAGATAAAAATATTGTTGACGAAGGGATAAGCCGCGAACTGCTCGAAAGCCTGAAAGTAAGACTCAATGTCGATACCATAAAATGGACAGATGATGGCAAAGAAGTAAAAAGCAATACCGGTATTACAATGGGGCTTGGCTACATTGCCGGATTCCTTATTTACATGTTCATTTTTATCTACGGCGCCCAGGTTATGCGTGGTGTAATCGAAGAAAAAACAAGCCGGATAGTCGAAGTAATAATTTCATCGGTGAAACCTTTTCAGTTAATGTTAGGGAAAATTGTCGGGATTGCATTTGTTGGTCTTACTCAAATTTTAGCCTGGGTAATCCTGATCGCTTTATTTGTATGGCTTGGGATATCTATCTTTGGCCCCGACTATAGTCCCGATAAATTAATCCAACAGGATTCCGCAATGGATGTTATGTCGACCCAGGGGATAGCAAAGGAAATGGATATAAGCACCATTGCTGTAGAAGGAAACGATATCCAGCAGTTAATCGATTCAACACTAAACTCAATAAATTTCATCGGTGTAGTTTTATCCTTTTTGTTCTTTTTCCTCGGAGGATATTTATTGTATGCCTCACTTTTTGCAGCTATTGGATCGGCAGTTGACAGTGAAACCGATACCCAACAGTTTATGATGCCTATAACCATACCATTGGTCATCGCATTGCTTGTAATGATCAATGCCATTCAAAATCCTGATGGAGCCTTAGCCTTTTGGTTTTCGATTATACCCTTTACATCGCCCATTGTAATGCTGGCACGAATACCTTTCGAAGTACCCTTGTGGGAGCTCTTCTTATCGATGGGATTGCTGATTGTTACCTTTATTTTTACAACCTGGGTAGCTTCAAAAGTATACCGAACCGGCATATTAATGTACGGCAAAAAAGTCAACTACAAGGAGTTATGGAAATGGATCAGGTATAGTAGTTAGATAGCTGCTATTTATTAACATTGATTTAATCCCCACACTGATACAGATTTATACATTGGTACCGTATAGCCTCCACAAGCAATAAATATCACAACTACTCTATGATCCCCTGTGATCTTTAGTGTACCAATGAGATATAGCTAAATCTAAAGTCGAGTTGTACATACAAGCTATTTCACAAAGCGACACAGAGAAGGCAAAGAGTTACACAAAGTTTTTCAGCAATTGGCGCTGGCATATGCGTATTTTCATCTTCAACCTTTGACGCCTATAGTACCCCCCCGACGGTAATAATGACAAAATACATGCATCGAATTCAATGCATAGCCAGCAAACACCCCCGCTGCTGCAACCACACGAACAGGCTTAATTCTTCTTTGCATTAAGGTTAATTTCACATAGTATCAATTATCTTTAACACGAAAATAAAAGCTAATTAAACTGACATGAAAAGTGTATTCCTATTTCATATTAGCATTGTGTTGATAGTAACTAATTCTTTTGCCCAATGCAATTACACCTTAGGTTGGGAGTTTTCCCAATCGAAACATACTCCCCTGGCATATGAACCAACTACTCTGGTTGACCAAATCAATTTCAAGGTAGTACTTAAACGTGGGAAAATAAAGCGATACACTAAAGAATATAACGATAATGGATCGTTGATCTGTTTATCAAAATTCAACAAAGATGGTGTAAGCAAACCCATGTTCGAGTTTCAATATAATGAAGACGGACGTGTTGTGGAGGCTAAAAAGTATAAAAAAGAAAAGCTCAATCAAACCATATTGATGAAGTATAATGCTATCGGTAAGATTGGGGAGAAAAAGAAAATCAATTCGAAAGGTATGGTCGTTCATCACCAAGAATGGGTATATAATCCTGATAGTACATTAGCAACCTATACCTGGTTTGATTCGGACGGGAAAATTTCTCACAAGTGGGCATATGAATATTTTAAAAAGGATGAGCTTAAACGGACTACCTTATATAATCGCCGTGGGAAAGTAAAGAAGATATGGTCGTATGAATGCAAGAGTGAGGGTGAAGTTCTCGAGAAGCGTAAAAACGAAACCCAGGTTTGCCAATGGGACGAGTCATCGAAGGATTACTTGATTAAGGTATATCAATCGTTCGATGAAAAAGGGCACATCAGGAAATATGTAACAAAGTATAATGCTGCTGACACTTCAATTGTTGAACGAAAAAGTTACGATGGCAACGACCGACTTCTTTGGGAATCTACATTCGATGGAAGTTACAGCAAACAACTTACATCGATAGGCTATAATAAAAAAGGCAGGGAAAAGTATAAATATCTGTACACCTATGATGGAGAATTAGTCTTATCCCGAACCGGATTCAAAAAGGGGAAGCAAACCTGGCAACAGAAATATACCTATGATGAAGAGCTCCTCACTGAATTCAAATCAATAAAAGGCGATGGCAAAATAACCCGCAAAATCACCCTTACTTATGGAAAGGACATGGCCGGCAAGTGATGTATGATTATTTAATTTGTTGAAGTAGATCCTGTTAACTGAAATCCTATTTTTTTTATTCGTGCAACTTTGTGTAGCACTTCGTGTAACTTTCCCGAACCACGCGTGAGGACACGCGCGGCAGCATGGGGGACAAAACTGCCCTGGAGATAGATCAATGTCTAAATAAAAAACGGTGTCTAAACCCATGTCTGTGGTCGAGGACAAAACCAAAATTTGATCCTACTGAGAACGAAATAAAATGCTGATTCATCCTTAAATATGATTTAGCAGGTAACTGGTAGTTGTATAATAATTTTACATATACATGTACATTTTTTATTTCGTAAAAAGCAATAGCACCAACTCCAAAATCAGAAGATAGTGATATTGATTTATCTACTTTATCAATTATTACAGAGGATTTTATACTTAATAGAGGTTCGTAATTTGAGTTCCAACCTGACCCAAATCCATTAAAGAATCTGGGTACAGCTGTATAAGACATTCCAATAGATTTAAAATTGTCAGAGTATTTGCAATTAGCACCAATTGAATAATATACATGGTAGGTACAATAAAACACACACTCGCTTACCAAATCAAGTTGATAAGAGTTGATTAATTTCTCATTGCCTATTTCTGAAACATAGGAAAAGACAAGGCTTCGTAATATCAAAGGATGTCCAAAAGATGAATAGCTTGCTAACCAAAATGTAACAATGACAAACGCATTTTTCATATAAATTCCAATTTTATATTGTGCGAATATAATTGCATTCTCAGCAGACTACTATCACATTTATGTCATTCCTTCCTCCCCCCAAGGCCCGAATTTGTAATTCATGCCTTTATCTAACTTCTACCTCCCCCCAATCACTTTTGCAATACCTTCCAACCCTACATTTAAACTTTCCATTTCTGCAACAACTCTTCCAACAGCATCGCCGCCGTACATTTTGCTTTTTTGGTGTTGCATAAAGGTGTCTTTTATTTCGTTCCAGCGTAGGCTGTCCTTTTCTGTCTGCTTGCCGATGAGCTCGCGGAACTTAAGTATATTGGTCTCGCTGTCCCCCGCGCTGCCGCGAGTGTTCTCACTCGTGGTTTATCAATGAAAGGATCCATGGTGCAGTGTTGAAAAAAGATATTATGCCACTTCTAAAGGACGTACACTAAAGACCTCACTTTTCTTTAATGTTTCGATTTCTGCTTCGGACACTGACAATACCGCTATCGTATCTCCAATTGTATTGAATACCTCCAAGGTATATCCATCGCTGGATGTTTTTGATGGATGGTATTCCACAATAGTTGCAACATCTCCCTTTTTTAATTTTTTTTCAGGAATGTCTTTTAGTAAGACTACTTCCTTGTATAATTCATATTTCATATCAATTCAATTTTTAAATGGGAACATCGTGATAAACTTAAGTAACTTCGTTTCATTTTCCACCATCCAAATTGTACATGCCAATAAGGTCTTACCGTTTGGGCCAGTAAGTCTGCCAATTAACTTGTACATCTGTCCGTATTCATTCTCTTCTACAGGAACAGCATCCAAAGGAAGAAGCTGATCCTGTATGTCCACTTTTAAGATACTCCAGTTTTCCTGGTTATAGCCCGCTCTTTCAAGCCATTTAGATTTATCATTTCTTCTACGATAGGATAAAAGATATGCTTTGATCTTTTCATCTGCAATTACTGCTTTTGATGGCAATTTCATATTTCACACTCATTTGATAAATCTTCTTCAAATTTACTTCAATCCAATCATATATACAATTCATTCCTGTAATCTCCCCGTGTTGCCGCGAATTTCCTCACTCGTGGTTTTGTCAAATCTTGGCACCAATTACAATCCGTGACTTACCTCCCCCCAATCACCTTCGCAATACCTTCCAAGCCCAGGTTTAGGCTTTGCATTTCGGCTACTACACGGCCAACGGCATCGCCACCGTACATCTTGCTTTTTTGGTGTTCCATGAAGGTGTCTTTGATTTCGTTCCATCGAAGGCTGTCCTTTTTGCTTTGCTTGCCAATGAGCTCGCGGAACTTGAGCATGTTGGCCTCGCTGTCCTTGCTTAATGTTTGCGATTCGCTTTCGTAGTGGGCTTCGATAAGGGTCTGCAATTCTTTGTCGTTCATCACGGCCACTACCTTTTCGGCTATCTTGTTCATGTTGCGGTACGAGCCCTGGAGCTTGAAAGCTGGCTCTGTTCGGAATTCGTCCGACTGGGCCGCCGAGGCAATGTACTCCTTGTTTACCCGATAGATGACATCGCGAACAGCAAAGAGCTTTTTCAGAATTTCGACATAATCGCCCAATTCGGCAGGGGAATGATCAGCCTCGAACTCCAATCCTTCCTTGTTGCCCGTTTCAGCTAAACGGATGAGCGGATAAATATCCTTGGCACTTTTGGCTGCCAGTTTGCCCAGCACAAGGTTGGAGGTAACGGCATTCTCGATATAGCTTTGCTTGAAGGCATCCTCGGTGTCGCCAATAATATCCCCTAGGTTGTAAATGTCGGCACGGTTGGCCAACATATCCGGGATTTGGAATTTCTCGCCACTCTCGGTGTAAGGATTTCCCGCCATTACCACACAGACTTTCTTACCCTTGAAATCGTAGGTCTTGGCACGGCCTTTATACACACCCTCTATCTTTCGTTGGGCATCGCAGAGGCTGATAAACTTTTGTAAAAGCTCAGGATTACAGTGCTGGATATCGTCTAAGTAAATCATCACATTGTCGCCCATCTCGAAGGCCAGGTTGAGCTTTTCAAGTTCTTCGCGGGCACTCGCATTGTTGGCCTCGGCCGGGTCGAGCGATACCACTTTATGCCCAAGAGCCGGGCCGTTCACCTTCATAAAGATAATGCCGAGACGATTGGCGATGTATTCCATCAGAGTGGTTTTACCATATCCCGGAGGAGAGATCAAAAGGAGAAGCCCCATCAGGTCGGTTCGTTTGCTTTCGCCAGCCGTACCGATTTGCTTGGCTAGATTACTACCAACAATAGGTAGATAGACTTCATTAATCAACTGGTTTCTAACAAAGGAGGACAGGATGCGAGGCTTAAACTCGTTCAATCGCAATTCGTATTCATAGTTTTTCAGCAGGGATTTTTTCAATCCCTCGAACTGACCGAACTGCTTAACTACCGTGTTTTCGTAATCAGACAAGCATTGCATAAAACTATCATAGCGCAGTTCGAGCTTGCCCTCCTCAATCATGCTGTGCGAACCACTTAAGCCATTCAACTCTTCATGGATCGACACTTCCACAACCTTCGCCTTGTTTGGGGTGCCATTGAAAATAAGCATGGCCACCTCGTAGGCATACGGAAACAGGTTCTTCAATTTGTATTGTTGCAAGAAGGAATTCACCCAATTGCAGATCAACTTATAGCGTGTTTCAGAATGTTCTTCAACTGCTGCCAAGGATTCAGCAAATTGTTTTCGCGCCTTTTTTTCAAAAAGGAACTTCTGGAAGGATTCAAACAGTTGATAGGCCTCGGGCGCAATCACAAAGGATTCGTCCTCTATCAATTCTTCGAAAAGGTAATTGGCGGCACCTTCAATGTTCAGGTTAGGGAATATATTCTGATGTAGAGAATATTCATGATTTTTCTCTACCAATCCATCCACAATATATCGGAATTCTTTGCTGTCAGGGAATACGGCCAAAATAGCCCCAACCCCATTCAGTTTGTTTACTATGTTTTGCTTTTCGTTTTGCGGAAGTCCTACCTGCCAGAAGAACTGGGCAGCAGCACGGGTTTGGCTTGCATATCGCAATAGTCCAGCATGCGAATGAATATTCAATAAAGATCGGAGAATGATTCCGGCATCCGCATCGTGTACGCCTTTCAAATAGCCTTCGTTGTAGCGGGTGGCCATGAATCTGCGAATAAATTCGATCAACTCCTCATCCGTAAATTCTTTTAACTGACTGAGGGTGACACCTTGGCCACCACTGTTTTCTTCGTTCGAGTTAGCTGTCTGGAATATTTTGTATGCCAGGTACTCGCCCCGATACACATCTTGATTTTCCGAAACCAGGCTTTGTTCCCAAACTAAACGAGTAGCAGCAAAACCTTCGTCCTGAACGGTCTCGAAAAAGTTTGTTCCTGTAAGGTGATAGAACATTTCCTTGTTGCGGTACACCATCGTTAGTCCCAATTGTTGGGTGTTGACCAGGAAATGGTGCTGACCAAAACTGATCACATTGTCGCCCTGCAAGAAGAGCTCCGACTTGTCTTTTAACTGACGGACGGATTCTTCGCGGATGCTTTTTAACTGACTTTGAATATCATCAGCCTTTACGCTGTCCTCCATCTCGATCAATTGCTCTACGATCGAGCGTAATTTTTCGATCATCGGATCGGAAGCAAAATAGCCGTTTATCTCGCTGGTTGATTTATATTGAAATGCCTTGTTGCCAATCGACTTTAGAATGCGCTCCGCAGATGCGAACAGTGCATTAGTCTTTCGGTTGCGCTCTTCGACCAGGTTCACTTTCTTCGACTCAAAGGAATTGTAGCTCTCCTCGCGCTCGGTGGCCAGCTTTTCGAGAAACTCGGGAAACTCCGAGAACTTTCCCTCCAACTCTTCCAACTGCACCATTATCTTGGCCAGGTAGTCGTCGCATTTTTCGGGCGAGTCGGCCAGGTCGATGTAATTGACAATGCCCTGGCGGATGAGTTTTATTTTCGAGTTGAACTCGGCCTTGCCTTCCACGGCCAACAGATCGCGCTTACAATTTTTTAGTGCCGCCTTACTTAGATTAAACTCGGCGTAAATGCCCGAGATATTATCGATGATGCGAGTGGTTTCAGTGGCATCGTGGATTTTCAGGTTGCCCACTATCTCGATGAGCATCTCCAACTCGGTGGCAATAGCGGCCAGTTCCTCGTCCAATTCATCAGCATCTACCACCTTGCCAACTTCCGAAACCCGGTCGTTCACAGCCTCAACTTTTTCGCGGTAGGGGTTCAGGGCTTCCTCTTTCAAAAGGAATTCAACACAAGCCATCGACAGGTTTTCGTTGCGTTCCACCATCTGCGATTCGTACTTTTGCACGGCATCCAGATCGACATAGCGCAGGTCTTTCAATGAAATAATCTCACCCCGCAACTTTCGGATCTCCGAAAGGAAGTTTACAAAATCGTTAATCTCTTTGAGCGATGAAGCCAAGATGGAATGGTTCAGTTCATCAAACAAGCCCACAACACGGTTGAATTCTTTTTGTGTCGACTGCCTGATCTGCACCACTTTCTCGTACTCGCCAATAGCCATCGACGAAGCTTCCTTTATGCCGGCCAATGGTTCATCCAAACGGAAACATTCCTCCTTGTCGATCCAATAATAGGAATCGAGCACATCAGTGGCCTTTTTCAGGATATCGAAATAAAGATTGGCATAAGTCTCGTCCTTGATTATCAGGTTCTGCACCTCATTACATTCGGCCATCCCCTTCACAATATCCTTGTTGCCGATCTTGTACAGAAAACTTTCGTTTTGCACAGGAGGCTGATAATTGGGGCTTAAATAAGGCGTTTGCCAAATCTGGAGGGCGTGGTGTTTTTTTGGATCATCATCGGATTTGAAATAGCACAATTCGCCATTATCGAAAATGGAATAACCATGGCAAACGATGGGTTTGTCCACCTTTTGGTCGATCAAATTGTACGACAGAAGAATGTAAGTTCCTGTCGATTTATTGAAGAAGACATAGAGAAAATCCTCTCCATTTGGTGCAGCAATACGGGTTTCGAACAACATATCGTCTATTTGCTGGTCGAAAACCTTAAGCTCGCCTGTTTGTAAATAATAGCCATTGGCAAAGATAATCCCGTGGTCGTCGGGCAACAGCACACAGCTATCCTCCAGCGAGTCGATGCGGTGGGCCTGCTTCACCTTTTGGTTATATACGATGTAGCGAAAATCTTCTTCATGGTAAGGCTTTATTTTAAGCACCACCAACGAGTCGATGATGGCATAATAGATTTCGGCATCGTCGAGGGTTTGGGTTTTATGTTCTACCTCTTCCTCAAAAATTCCCTGCCCAGTGTCGGTATTGTTTTCAATTTTAATTGTAAGGTCACCCTCGGTGGTTTCTACAAATACCTCATCTTCGATGGAAATATGTGGGTGTTGCCCCTTTTGCTGTTGATCACGTGTGGTCTTTTTCCAGTCGAACTCATGTTGGTTGGGGTAGGTATATTCATGGTCGCTACGGTTGTCAATATAAACCAGCGTTGTACCATCCACCAGCCATTTAAAGGTTTTGACATCGGCCATGCCCTTGCCTGTACGGAACACCATGTAGAGGTGCGAATCGATATAAGCAAACTTTCGAAACCTGGTGTCTTTGTAATATTTGTATAGATTTTTGAAATCTTTCAGAAATTCTTCATCCCTCAAAACAGTCAAATCCTTCTGGTGAAAGTTTTGGTCACTATACTCATAGATTGAGAACACATCCGAGATATCCACCTCCTTTTTCAAGCCTATCAGCACATTATAGCCAAAGAGGAAGGAATGGTCGAAGGCGAACATGTCGACCGGCACGCAGTTGTTATCGGTCGTAACGCGCTCGGTTGCCAATAGCTGGGTTGCCACAGCCCCAAACACACGCTTGCGCTCTTCGTTCAGCTTACCAAGACGGGTGTACAAGTCCTTGCCCTGGGCCAGCAAACGGTTTCGGATTATCTCATAAGTTCCCTGTTCGAGTCCTACACCCGAACTCATTGCTTCCTGTATGTTATTTTTTTCTTCCAACGACATTGTTTATTGTTTTAACGTAGAGATACAGAGGTGCAGAGAAGGACTTTAATACTTTGAATTGATTCATATTTCTTTTTGAAACTCTGTGGTTCTTTGTGAAACAGAGTGAAATAGTTTTATCACGAAGTTGCACGATAGAGACACAGAGGACACTAACAATTCCTCTGCGTCTCTGTGTCTCTGCGTTTACAAATTATTCCAAACCTATTTCTTTTGCAGTTTTATCAGCCAGTCCCAAAGAGCTTACCGAGTTGAGCAAACCACTGAACATACTTTTATCTTCAGCGGAATCAGCTTCTGTGCTTAACTTTAGTAGCAGATTCGAAAGGCTCAGGTTTTTCAAGTCTTCAGAACTTACGCCAAACTGATCGATGAAGTGACGGAAATTTTCCTTGAAGGATTTGCCTCCTTCTGAGTTGAAGAACTGTTCTTTTAAATCGGCTAACACATGGCTGTTGTCAACAGTACGGTCAACTTTTTTACCTTTGGTGATGGCGCCCATTATTTGCTCAAAGAACATGGTTTCACCGCCTACGATATCGATATTAGCAGCTTTGAGGGCTTCGGCAATAACTTTGGCCTGAGCCTCGGCGATATCTTTCTGAATATTGATTTCGGCTAGTTCGATATCTTTTTCTTTCTGAATCTGGATTTTGAATTCTTCGTGCTCTTTGCCCACACCATCGAGTTTCTTCATGGCTCCTGCTTTTTCTTCAATACCCTTGGCCTCAACGGTAAAGTTTTCTTGAGCCACACGATTTTCGGCCATACCTTTTTCTTCTTCGGCAACAGCTTTAGCACTAATAACCTCCGCTTCTGATACACCAATTTTCTTTGTGGCTCCGGCTTCAGCCTCCGAGGTAACCTCTATTCCTTTAGCCTCGGCAACTGCTTTCATCTCTATTACATTAGCTTCGGCTTCACCTTGTTTTTGATTGGCTTCAGCTTTGGCCTCAATCACCTGTGCTTCAGCCATTCCAATGGCAGCCTCCTGTGCAGCTTTTGCTTCGGCCATAATTTTTATCGCATCTGCTTCTTTCGATGAAGCTTGTTTTTGAGCTTCTGCTTCAATCTGCTTTTGTTCTGCTTTGAAAACGGAAGCAGTTTTATCAGCCTCAGCAGCTTTAATTTCTTTCACCAAACCTTCCTCAGCATCTTTTTCTGCCAATTTTATGGCAACCGATTTCTCACGTTCTGCTCCGGCAAAAGCTTTGGTATCCTTGATCTTTTCTTCTTCTTCAACCACTGCCTTTTCAACCATTACACGCTGCTTGATCACATCCTGGATGTTTTTCTTTTCTTCCTCAACCGATTTCTCTTTTGCGATCTGTGCCAGGGTAACGATTTTTTCGCGCTCGGTAATTTCCAATTCCTTGTCTTTCAGTACTGCCTCGGTTTCGATGGCCTCGGTCTTTTCCTTGTTCTTCTCAGCCACAATCACCTGACGCTCTTTATTCTGCTCGGCAATCTGGATTTCTTCTTCGGCAGCAATACGGGCCTGCTCTGATAATTGTCGTTGCTCTTCCTGAATTTTTTTAGTGGCAGCTTCTTCACGAGCTACAGCCGATGCTATCTCGCGCTTTTGCTGTTCCTCTTTTTCGGCCAGTTGCTTTTCAAGTTCAAGAATAGTTTCCCGGGCTTCCACGTCCTGCTTCTTGATCGTCTTTTCTTTGTCGCGTTCAATTTGGTTGGCAAGCACTATCTGTTCGGCGGTAAGCTGGGTAATTTTCTTTATACCCTCAGCATCGAGAATATTACCACTTTTTAAAGTTTCGAGAGGAGTTTGTTCGAGATAGTCGATGGCACAATCGTCGAGCACATAGCCATTGAGGTCTGTGCCAATGGTGTGAAGAATCTCTTCTTTGAATTTCACACGCGAATTGTACAACTCCACAAAATCGAACTGCTTACCGACGGTTTTCAATGCCTCGGAGAATTTGGCATCGAAAAGATTTTCCAGCGATTCCTGGAAAGAAGCCCGGTAGCAACCGATCGTTTGTGCCACCTGGATTACATCCTCGACGGTTTTGTTTACCCGCACAAAGAACGACACCTTGATATCAGCCCGCATATTGTCTTTACAGATCAACCCATCGACCCCTAATCGTGAAATCACGATTGTTTTGATGGTAATGTCCATCACTTCCATTTTGTGCAGAACGGGAATTACAAAAAATCCACTGAAGGAAACTTTTGTGCCACCCGAGCCTGTTCGGACAATGGCCTGGCCCTGGACGGCCTTTTTGTAGGTTTTAATTACGAGTATCACGATGGCGATAAAAAATATCACCAGTAATACTGTTGAAGTAGCTATTACATTTGCTCCCATGATTATTCTTTATAAGGTTCAACTATATATATTTTATTGTCTTTTTGATATTCGATTACCAGCGCCTGCTCTCCTACTTGCAGTGAAACGTCAGGTTGGGTTTTTATATTTACATTAAAAGTATCTCCATTAATTCGGATCAGTGCCTGCCCCATCCTATCGTGGCTGGCCGGAATGGTCACTTTGCAGATTTTACCTTCCAAACCTGTATTGTTTTGAATTTCGTTGGCCTTCTTAAAAACCTTAACAAACGGAATAGTAATGATTTTGGCCACAAATAAACTTGCCACCATATTTGGTATAAGAAGTATAAAAGAAATCAGAAAAGATGTATTACTCAGCCAATGATTCAGCATTACGGAAATAATCCAAAGTGAAAGAGAAAAGAAACTAACGACAATCATAACTGGTACACGACCAATATTGAAAAACGATAACACTGAGTTGAGCCACAGAACCGAACCACTTACGCTTATTTCACTATCAGCATCAAGGTCTGCATCGGCATCAAGGTCAATGTCTGCTTCTACATCTACATCAATATCAACGTCCGCCTCCACATCAAGATCCACGGTATCGAGATCGAAAATGCCAAAGATAACTATGAGCCAATAAATGAGAGATAGTACCAGTAATACAGTAGGGATTATGTTAATGGCCGAAAATGAAGCTTCAAACAGTTCTTTCATAGCAAATGGTATTTGTTGGTGTTACTTCCTTCTGATTGATCCTTTTTTCCTGAAAAGCAGAAAGTCTTATTGGAGTTAAAAGTAAGAAGTTTTTGTATTGAAAAGTAATATCTTATCCTGTTGTAGAGCATAGTTTTGGAATTTGCTCTCAAAGACTGGTTAAGAGGATAAATGTTACACGAGATGAACTCAATATTACAAAAGAACCTTTACAAGAGTAAATTTGTTTAAAAGGATCGGATTGTTGAAAAAAATCCTATTCTTTTACCATGAATGGATAATCAGTGTACCCATGCTCGTTGCCACCATAATAGGTTTTCGTGTCTGGTTCGGCAATCGGAGCACCGACAGCGAAACGCTCAACCAAATCTGGATTCGATATATACCATTTACCAAATGCAACCATGTCGGAATTGCCTTCTTCTATTATTTTATTTGCCTTATTAAAATCGAAACCGTGATTAGTTATCAGAAGTCCATCGTAAAATTTTCTGAAATACGGTGTAAGATTCTGAATTTCGGCCGGATAGTTTTCAACTTCCCCAAGTTGTTCAAGTATGCTCAAATACCCAAGATTAAGGTCATTCAATCTTGAGACAACATATGAAAACAGACCAAGAGGATCGTTATCGCGCATCCCCAGGCTTCCTCCTCCGGGCGAAAGCCTGACACCAACCCTTTTGCTTCCCCAAACCGAGCATAAAGCATCTGTTACCTGAGCTAAAAATCTGTACCTGTTGCCGAAACTTCCTCCATACTCATCGGTCCTTTTATTAGATATGTCATTTAAGAACTGATCGATAAGATAACCATTAGCTGCATGAAGCTCAACACCATCGAAGCCGGCCTCCAAGGCATTTTTGGCAGCCTGCCAATAATCACCTATTATCGACTTTATCTCGTCCTTACTAAGCGGATGAGGAACCGGTACTTCCTGATGCCCATTTTCCCCGGTATTAATTTTTCTTCCCCGGTAAGGTATTGCTGATGGTGCAACAGGTAGTTTCCCGTTTGGTTGAAAATCGTTATGCGAGAATCTCCCTACATGCCATAGCTGAAGGAATATCCTGCCTTCATGTTTATGGACTTCTTTAGTAATAAGCTTCCATCCATCGATTTGCTTTTGTGTATATATACCGGGGACATCGGGATAGCCCGTTGCTTGTTGCGAGATAGGACTTCCTTCTGCGATTATAAGTCCTGCACTCGCCCGCTGTGCATAATATTCAGCATTCATTGCAGTTGGAGCATTGCCAGCTCCTGCCCTTCGCCTGGTTAATGGTGCCATTACAACACGGTTTGACAATTCGTATGGTCCTAATTGGATTGGTTGAAGGAGTAGAGAATCAGTATTCATATGATGAAAATTAAAACTTGAATTTTAATAGGAGTTCGATTGATGGGAAGTTTTGCTTCATTTTTAATAAACTGAAACCGATGAAATTCTCAGGTTTCAGAATAAGCTTAAGAAATAATAATTACAGGAAGGATCTATTTCTTAATATAATCAACTATTGCTGAAAGAACTTCCTGTTTTGCCTCGAAATGCGGGACATGGCCACAATTTTCAACTATCAATTCATCGAAGTCGCCCATAATGTTAATTTCGATTTCTTCGCCTTGTTTCCGGGTTCCGAATTCATCTTTGTCCCCCTGTATATAATACACCGGGCTTTCGATCCGCGACAAAAGTGAGAGCATGTTCCAACTTCTGCTGCTTTTATTTGACCAAAAATTCGCCCAACCCCAAAACATATTGTCGGTTTGTGACGAATGATATTTTTCAAGCCTCTCCTTCAAGCTTCCTTCCTTATAATCCTGAATGGTTTTTTTTACCCCCGATATTGTTTCGGGTTCAATAATAACGTGAGGAGCTTCGGCAATAACCATTTTTGCTTTTCCTGGATACAATGCGGCGTATAAAAGAGCTACGGTAGCCCCATCGCTATGTCCGAACAGAATTACTTTGCCATCATAATCCAAATGTTTCAAAAGCAATGGTAAAACACATTCTGCCTCATAGTTTAAGAATGTATTACTACGTTTCTCAACAGTACTCGATTTTCCATACCCCAGCCTGTCGTAAGTAACTGTGGGAATATTCAACTTTGAAGATAAGATTCCTGGTATGTCTTTCCATTGCTTTGTGCTACCCAAGCCATCGTGAAGCAGGATCAGTAATAGTTTATGTGATTGTAATTCCTGCCCGTTAAAGAGTTCATAATAGATTTCGAGATCGTTTACTTTTGCTATATTTCCTTGTCCAGAAAGATCTTTCATATTATGAATGCTAATTTAAATATTTCTATTTTAACTTCACATCGCCTAAATACTTGATGTATTCAGTTGACAAACCTTATTGTTAATTTAATTAGTTGAGCCCTTACGTGTAAAATCAGGAAGCATTAATTGAAAGGCAAATTTTAAAGATTTTCAAAGTCAGATTTGAATAAATACAGTTCAATCTGATTTCAGAATAATGACAAACAGTTTTGATGACTGATATTCGTTAGCATTAAATCGATAAGTCTTTTTCGGCTGTCTTTATCCTGAAATCAAATTGAATGTCCATTATCCTCTTTTATAGACTATTGCGACAACAGTTTTGTCATCGCCCCCCATGTTTATGGTCATACCATACGGTCTTGTAGAAGGGATGTCAATTTGAGCTGCACCAGCCTTTCCTGTTAATTGTTCCCAGATGGTTACTGCCTGATGTACGCCCGTGGCACCTGTTGGATGACCCCATCCGATTAAACCACCGGTTGTGTTCATTGGAATTTTGCCATCGCGGGCGGTATTTCCATCAGCAACAAATTGAGCGCCTTCGCCCTGTTTTGCAAAGCCAAGTGCCTCGGTCGTAAGAATTCCGGCAATGGTAAAACAATCGTGAATTTCCAGGGTTGCAAGATCGTCTTTTGTTATTCCTGCCGATTCGAATGCCAGTTGAATAGCCTTCTCGATGGTGTCGAGCCGGGTCCGGTCTGCTGGTTCTTCAGTGATATTTCCAACGGCATGTCCAATGCCAACAACTTCAACAGCATCAGATTTATTTATTCCACATCGCTCTAATCCTTCTTCCGAAAGAATGGCAATAGCAGAAGCTCCATCCGATACTTTCGAACAATCGAATACATTTAAATGATCGGTGAATACTTTTCCGCTTGGTTCAGTCATTCCAAGTTTCATTAAATCGGGAGCTGAATTATGAAATTCCTGAGCAGTGTCGCACAGGCGAGCATTTTCTATGGCATTAGCAAACCATTTGGCTAAACCTTTCCGTGCGTAATCTTTGCCGTATTTTTCGTAATACGCTCCTGCACGGTCGCTAAACTGACCGGGGAAAAAATAAGCATGACCCACTTTTCGTTTCTGAAACCAGCCTGCCCCGGCAAGTACATCGGCCCCGTATATTGCCTTTTGTGTGTTCTGTACTTCAACACCTACCGATAACACAACATCAGCCGATTCGGCCAAAACAGATTTGATACCACTAATAAGTGCCAGACCTCCCGACGCACATGCTCCTTCGGTCCGGATTGCCGGCTTGTGCATTAGCTTTTCATCGATCATTGGCATAAAGGCTCCAAGATGTGCCTGTTTATTGAAACGTGAGGCCATAAAATTTCCAACCACTCCTTCGTCAACATTGTCGGCTCCTCCAATTTGATTAAGCGTGCCCTGGCCGGCTTCTTTTAAATAATGTTCCAAACCGGGTCGTTCTTTTTTTGGATGAAATTCTTTACGGCCTGTACCTAACGAAATGGTATTAAAGCCGGCTGCCATATATACTTTTTTCCTTAATTTCATTTTCTTTTTGTTTTAACAGTTTACACAAAATATTCGTTTATTGGGCCATAGGCATGAAAGAATCCTGTAAGCATAACAGTGTTTACATCATCTTCGGAATGGGCAACATTATCGGCTACCAGTTTTTTTCCAATTTCATTCGACCTTGCTCCGTATTCCAGGGCCAGTTTGGCACCCAGTGTATCCATATTCCTCAATTCTTCAAACAAGGCTGAAAATTCCCTGCTCCTGTCTTTTTTTCTGATGATCGATTTCCATGCAAAAATGTTTTCTGGCATTTTGCCAAGATTTTTATCACATGCATCCTGAATATCTGTAACTGAAACATAATCCTTTTTGTCCGGATCATAAATACCGGCAACTCTTCCTTTTTCGTATTTCAGAAATCCGTCTTTTTGTGCTCCGCTCGAGAATTGACCACCTTTTACATTTAGCGTCATGTATTTGTCTAACAGTTCGCTGTGCAGGTTTTCATCTTTCAGATAAGGATTCATGACCTTCATAATAAACTGTACAACATCGACACCCACGTAATCAATCAGTTGAAAAATACCCATTGGACGAACGAGAAAATCCTGGCTTACTTTATTAACGATGTAAACGGATTCGACAAAGGAGTGATCTTTTGTAAGCTTTTCTACAGTATAAATACCATGCAGGGCGTCACGCATAAAATGGCCATTGCCAATAAATCCTGCAAAATCGTTCGATGGAACAATAATTTTCCGAAGGTTTTTTGCATATTGAAGTGCGAAATCGTTGAGCTCTTTTGCTGTTTCATCAGTGACAATTAATTCGACCAGTTTTTGTACGGCAGGTGGATTATAAAAATGAAATCCTACAACCCGGCCTTTTAAATCAGCTCCTGATTCGAGCTCATTAATCGGAACAGATGATGTGTTAGTGAGGAACCATGGCTGGTTTTCGCTGTTTCTATCGATTTGTGACAAAAGCTTGTTTTTTAAATCTTTGTTCTCGCTTACAGCCTCGAAAACCAGTGAAGAATTGTATGCCGCTTCAATAGCGGTTGTCGGCTTAACAAAGTTCATTACATCAAAAACATATTGATCGATAATTTCGCCATTCTCGATCAAGTCCTTTCGGTCGGCATACATTGCACGCAGGGCAACTGTTTTCTTTTCTGCCAGTTTCTGAACCTGTGTTTTAAGGTATCGCATTAATCCAGAGAGGGCATCGTACGACACATCAATTGCATTCAGGGCAAAGCTTTTGTCTTTGTTTTCAGGTTTCATAGCCTGATCGGCCATTTCAACTGCTGTAAGTAACAGGATACCACTTCCCATCTTTCCGGCAGCTCCAAGTACAGAAACCTTTTCGAGTTTATTAATATATTCCATAATTTATTGTGTTATGTAGTTTACGATTATTTACATTGCGTTAGTAATTAGATAGCTAAACTGACAGATTAAATCAACTTAATATAAATTTCCGAAAATTCTTGTTTACATAAATCCCTAATTACTGAATTACAAATCTACCATTCCGGTTTTCTCTTTTCCAAAAATGCTTTCATCCCTTCGGTACCTTCGTTGCCAAAGAGCGACCCAAATTGTTCAGATTCTAATTTACTTCCTGATTCAAAATCGGAACATAGTCCTTTACGAGTAACTAGTTTAACTTTTTTAATAGCCTCAGGCCCTTTAGAAGCAATCGTTCTGGCAATTTTTGTAACCGTTTCCATGAGTTCTTCCGGCTCAACTACTTTTTGAACCAAACCGATTCTGAGGGCTGTCGCAGCATCAATCATTTCGGCAGTAAGAAGCAAGAACAAAGCGTCGGCAAGGCCAACCAGGCGTGGAAGACGCTGTGTACCGGCATAACCCGGAATAAGCCCAAGATTTACTTCAGGCTGACCAAATTTTGCTTTGGTACTTGCAATTCTGAAATCGCATGCCATTGCCAATTCGAGGCCTCCTCCTAACGCAAAGCCGTTAATGGCAGCTATTACCGGAATCTCAAGCTTTCCGAGGCTGGCAAATATATTTTGCCCTAACACAGAAAACTCACTCCCTTCCTTCTCGTTTTTGTTTACCATCTCAGCAATATCAGCTCCTGCAACAAAGGCTTTCCCTTCACCAGTAATAACCAATGCCCGTAGATTTTCTTTCGTAGCATGGTTTTTAACTACTACATCCATTTCCTCAAAGAACCGCGTGTTTAATGCATTCAATGCTTTTGGTCGGTCGATTGTCACAAACAGGAGGTTGTCTTTTTCTTCTATTTTCAGGTTTTTAAACTCCATAAGGTTTAGATTTTTAAGTTGTAATTTTTGTGATGTAAAAATAGAATTTTTATTGGATTTCTAATGGTCAGGAATAGGTATTCTGCACCCAATATATCTTGCATTGGTTTTTAATAAATCTGGTCAAAAATCAGATTCAGAAATTAAAAGTATTATGAAATATTTTAACAACTTTTGTTTTGTTCTTCAAAGAAAATAATTCTATTACAACCCAATCTCACAAGTTAGAAAGAAAATTTTGATCAGGCATAATTATCGATTTCCCATCACGACTTATGAAATAGCCCGTACCTCTGGTACCTGACTAATTCATAAGTCTGAGTATGTATCTTTTATCTATTCGAATATTATTTACTCTTATCAGGAAAATCGGGTACCGGTGGAACTTTAACTTTGTAGTCTTTAAGTTCTTCAAGAATTACCTCAATGGCTTTGTTCAATTGCTCATCTATGCCGGCATATTCTTTGGCTGGATCATTATCGATAACAATATCAGGTTCAACGCCCCATCCTTCTATTATCCAGCTCGAATCTTCGAACGAATAGGAGGCGAATTCGGGTTTGCGCAAACTACCCCCATCAATAAAAGGTAAAGATCCACGAATTCCGACCACTCCACCCCAGGTTCGCATACCTATTACTTTTCCGAGTTGATGTTTTTTGAAGGAGTATGGGAATAAATCGCCGTCGGATGCAGAATACCTGTCAACAAGTAAAACTTTGGGTCCAACCATCATTTGTCGGGGAGTTTGTCCGGGAACTGTTACATTTCGAGCCATATTAGCTCTTGTAATTTCTCGCTTTAAACGTTCAATTATCATTGGCGAAACATTACCTCCTCCATTACCACGATCATCAATAATAAGAGCTTTTTTATCGAGCTGGGGATAAAAATATTTGACAAACTCATTCAGTCCGGCGGCACTCATATCGGGTATGTGAATATATCCAACCTGTCCGTTGGTTGCTTTATCAACCTTCTCGATGTTGCCCCGAACCCAGTTAAAATAGTATAGCGAAGATTCATCTCCGATTGGGACAACCAGGCTTTTCCTTTCTGATTTCCTGTCAGGTTTCGAATTAAAAGTTAGTTCAACCTGCTTTCCGGCACAATCGATCAATGCTTCATAAATGTCTGCCATGTCGCTGGTTGATCGACCATTTACAGCTACAATAAAATCACCCTCAGTAACATCGACACCTATTTCAGTAAGTGGCGAGCGCAATGATTTGCTCCAGTTCTCACCATCAAGTATTTCATCAATTCTGAAAAAACCTGATGAATGTTTACTGATTTTTGCTCCCAACAATCCGGTTTTTATTCGTTGGGGTTTAGAATAATCGCCGCCATTAACATAGGCATGTCCGACATTTAATTCACCAATCATTTCACCGATTAAATAATTTAGGTCGGCACGGTGGTTTACATACGGAAGCAAGGCAGCATATTTATCGCGCATTTTGGGCCAGTCGACACCATGCATTCCCGGATCGTAAAAGAAATCGCGCATTTGTCGCCAGCTTTCATCATAGATCTGAGCCCATTCTTCAGACTTATTGATCCACATTTTCATGTTCGAGGTACTTACAGGTTTTTCAAGTTTTATCTTTGATGATGGTAAATTCATTAAGTAATACTTGCCACCTTTCACAATCAGCATTTTTTTGTTGTTAGACGAAATGTGGTAGCCCAATCCATCACCTAAAACAGTTTCTTTTTCTTTTTTAAAATCGAACATGCTTAAGGTGCTTTTATTTTTCTGTGCATTATACTCGCGGTAATAAACTTTTTCATCAACAACCTGGATGTTCCAGTAATTTGAAGCTCCAAGAGGCAGGGCTACAATTCGTTGACCAATACCGTCGACATCTACTTTAATGTCTTTTAAGATTTCTTTTTCGTCTTCTTCGGTTTTCTTTTTCTCTTCCGATTTTTCATCGTCCAAAGCAATTTCCACCTCATTGTTTTCGGGAGCAAAAGGTGATGGAGTGTCGTTGGCCAGTGTGGCAAAATATATCTTCGACATGTCTCTGTAACCATGGTTCCATTCTGTTGCACTGTAAATCGGATTAAAATCTCTGGCAGATGTGAAGAACAAATATTTTCCATCGCTACTAAATGAGGGATTTCCCGAACTGTACCAATAATCGGTAACTTCTGATATTTCTTTCGAAGCCAGTTCGTATAAACAAACTCTGTTCATCCGGTTTTCGGCGGGTTTTACAAATGTAATCCATTTGCTATCGGGTGACCATTTGTAGTTACGCATTTCCCAAATCCCTGATTGATGAATTAATGTTATTTTTTTGCTTTCAACATCGATATACTGAAGTCTTAATTTTTTATCACTAAAGAGGATTTTTTTACTATCAGGCGACCATGTTATTGAATAGATGTAGGTATCGGCATTTTTTGTTAGCTGTACAGAAGCTTCACTTCCATCCTGTTTTTGTATATAAATTTCGTACTCCCCGCTTTTATCTGAAATAAATGCAATATACTTTCCATCGGGCGACCATTTTGCTTCCCTGTCATGAACTCCGGCAGTTTGGGTAAGGTTCCGGGTAATACCCTCTTTCGAAGGAACCGTAAAAACATCTCCCCGGGCACTCAGGACTAAACGCTCCCCATTAGGAGAAACATCTACATTCCGGATGTTTTTTGAAGCATCAACTAAGGAATTCCTGCTTTCAATAAAATCATTTTTTATGCTGATACTTAATTTAGTTTGCTGTTGGGTTGAAATATTAAACACATACAGATATCCACCATTTTCAAAAATAATTTTGTCTCCGCCAATGTTTGGAAACTTAATATCATACTCAGTAAAATTGCTTACTTTTCTTGTTTGCTTTGTCTCGATATTGTAGGCAAACAGATTCATTATCCGGTCCCGGTCAGATAAAAAGTAAACCTCGTTTTTAAACCACATAGGAAAAATATCCTGGGCTACATTCTCAGTAATATTTACCGTTTCTTTACTTTTGAAGTCGTATATCCAAACATCATCGGCCATGCCTCCTTTGTAATATTTCCAGGTGCGAAACTCCCGAAAAACCCGATTAAATGCCAGTTTGCTTCCATCGTTGTTGTACGAACAAAATCCACCTGTCGGTAATGGTAATTCTTCCGACATCCCTCCTTCGACAGACACTATAAAAAGTTGGCCAACAAACGAGTTATATGACTGTTTACGTGACCGGTAAACAATATGATTCCCGTCGGGGGTCCAGGCCATTACAATATTGTTGGGGCCCATCCTGTCAGAAATATCATCGCGCCGTAAGGTTGCTGTATGGGTTAGTCGTTCAGGAATACCTCCCTCTGCCGGAATAAGAAAAACCTCGGTATTTCCATCGTACTGACCTGTAAAGGCTATCGTTTTACCATCGGGCGAAAAACGGGCAAACATCTCAAAACCATTATGGTTAGTCAGTTTTCGTGCTTCTCCTCCTGTGGTTGAAACACTATACAAATCGCCTGCATAGGTAAAAACTATCTGATCGCCTGATATTGCGGGAAACCTCAACAAGCGGGCTTCATCCTGTGCAATGGACTGGAATGCAACGACAATAATAATTATTGAAATTAAGAGTCTGATTTTGTTCATAATTCTATGTTTAGTCTAAAAAAACGAATCAATAAAATTAGAAAAAGTATTTTATTTCAATTGAAAAAAGGACACCTATTAAAAAAAAGCGACCTGCCGGTATAGTATCCGACAGGTCTTTTTTCGATTAGAGGTCTCTGATAAGAAACAGGGATTTAAATATATAATTTTCTTGTTATGAGCTTGTTGTCTTGAAGTATCCGAACAATATATATCGAGGAAGACAAAGATTTCACATCGTGTTTTAATTCGAATTTCCTGGTGCTTTTTTCAATGTTTTTGTTCATGATTTCCTTTCCTGAAATATCGAACATCCGGATTTTAACTTTACCGTTTTCAGGATATTCATATGAGATTGTTAATTCCCCGTTTACAGCAAAGATCTTCAGCTTATCAAATGATTTGTCGATTTTTTCAACTGCTAAGGGTGGATTTTCTTCTGGTGGCATGTTCGAATATGTTGTTTGAGCTACAATGGTACCTCCAAACACAATACCAAGGGCCAGCAGGTAAATTTTTAGTTTTTTGTTAAAGGTTTTCATATTAAATAATTTTGGGTTAATAAACTGCCGGAGTTTTACATATTATATGCCACTTGGTATATAATACAGCCAATCAGAATGTTTCATCGTATTCAACATTTAATTAATCAAATAAAAGTGTTGCATACCATTACACACAGTGTTCATATTCGAACATTATTTGTTTTTTATCCCAAGCTCGACTATTTTTACCATCCGATGATGCATATTAAACAATCAGAAAATATTTAGACTATGGGAAAAGTAGCAGTTTTAGGAGCAGGTTATGTAGTAAAGCCAATGATTGATTATTTTATCGACACTTGTAAATATGAAGTAATTGTAGCAACGCGAACAGTATCAAAAGCAGATAAAGTTATCGCAGGACGGTCACTTGGCACGGCCATTAGCTGGACAATCGACCAGGTGGATGAACTTGAACGAATTGTAAAAGAGGTTGATATAGTTGTTGTAATGATACCACGGTCGTGTCATGCCTTGGTTGCCGAAGTGTGTTTAAAAAATAAAACAAACATGATTACAACCGATTTTAAGCATCCTGGCATTGCTTGTTTCGATGAAGAAGCCAAAAAGCAGGATACGCTTATCATGACAGAACTTGGCGAAGATCCCGGCCTCGATAACATGGGACTAAAGCAAATGATTGATGAAGTACATGCAGGCGGTGGAAAAATTACTAAAATCGATTCGTATGGAGCCGGACTTCCCTCTTTCGAACATAACCGGAATCCGTTTAATTATAAGTTCTCATGGGATCCAAACGGATTGATGCGATCTGCTGTTTCGCCGGCGAAATACCAGGTTGCGGGAAAAGAAATTGATGTACTGAAAAAATTTGAACATCATAAATTGCTTGATATCCATGGAATAGGCACATTCGAAACCTATCCGAGTAACGACAGCACTCGTTACCTTGACGAATTTGGCCTCGACAGGAATATTTCAATTTTCAAAGGATTGCTGCGGTTTATTGGATATTGCAATACCATTTCACAACTTCTGAACACCAAACTTATAGAAAACACCAAAGAACGGAATTTCGAAAACATGACCTATGCCGGGTATATCGCTGATCTGATTGGCGCATCATCATCAGAAAATATTAAAGAAAAATTTGCCGGTTGGTCGAATCTGGATATCAAGGACGATTTTGTTAAAAAGCTGGATTGGCTTGGATTTTTCGAAGAGGTTCCGGTTTCGTTAAAATATGGTACTAATTCGAACCTGCTTGTTGACCTTATGTTGAAAAAGATGTCGTATGAGCCCTATGAAAAAGATATGATAATTGTTCATAACGTGATGTGGGTTGAATTTCCCGACAGAAAAGAAAAGCGCATTGCCAGCATGTTGAACGAAGGAATCCCCTTTGGCGACTCTGCCATGGCCAGTGCTGTATCGCTGCCACCAGCAATTGCAGCACGATTAATTATCGAAGGAAAAATTAAAGCCAGCGGTGTTTGGATGCCCAAAACAAAAGACATGTACGAGCCCATCTTAGCAGAAATGGAAAAATTTGGATTTGTCTTTAAAAAAGAAACTATTGCACAGTAATTAGCCGCCGGAAGTAATCGGTTTTATAATTTCAGGTATAAAAGAATTATGAGAAAATATTATTCGTTTTTCCTGAATTCATCTGCTCCAACCCAGTACCATTTATCTTTAAAATCAGGAGCCGAATAATTTTCGATGTAATTTATTGCATCATCAGGGGTGTTGGCCAGGTAATAATATTCGCGATAATCTCTTTTAGCAAAATAATTACTGTAAAATACTTCGAAAAACGCCATTAGTTTATCATAAAAACCATCTGTATTTAAAAAAACAACAGGCTTGTTGTGAACCTGTAATTGTTTCAGGGTGATAATTTCAAGAGTTTCTTCAAGGGTACCAAATCCTCCGGGCATGGCGATAAATGCATCAGACAAACGGGCCATGGTTTTTTTGCGGTCGGTCATGTCGGGGGTTATAATTAGTTCATCGATATTTGCATGCGACAAGCCCTTGTCCCTGATCAGCTCCGGAATAACGCCTGTGACGCTTCTTCCACGGGTTTTAAGTGTATTTGCAAGCTCATTCATCAAACCTACATTCGATCCACCATAAATTAAATCATGATGCCTCGCGGCCATTAGTCCTCCAAGTTGCCGTGCGGCTTCGAAGTAGATTTTGTCGAGTGCATTGCTCGACGAACAAAAGACACAGATATTCATATCCGGATCAATTTATAATTAATTATTTGAATCTTTTAAAAACATAATTTTGTTGCTGATAAAGAAAAGTAAAATAATGATAGCAACAGTCAGAAAATATGGCAAAGAACCCTATTTGGCAGCCCTGCTACATGGAGGCCCGGGAGCAAAAGGCGACTTGATGCCTGTAGCAAAAGAATTGGCTGATAAATGTGGGATTCTTGAGCTTGTTCAAACAAAATTATCGATTGATGGATTAATCGATGAAGTTCATGATCAATTGAATTCGTTTATATCACAGCCTATTGTGTTAGCCGGACATTCGTGGGGTGCCTGGCTGGCTGTTTTGGTATTAGCAAAATACCCGCATCTGGCTAAAAAGCTAATACTAATTTCTGCAGGATCGTTTGACGAGAAGTACAACACAAATCTTACTCAAATCCGGTTAAATCGATTAGATGCAAAGGACAGGACTAAAATTCAAAGTATTATTCGGGAGCTCAGGAATGGCAACGACAATCCTCATCAATTTCAACGATTTGGTGAACTTATGTCAAAGGCCGATTCGTATGACCTCAAATCCGTAAATAACGAAGAAACAGTTTACGATCCTGAGATGTTTCAATCAGTTTGGACCGAAGCAGAAATCCTTCGAAAATCAGGAGGTTTATTGAAAGAAATAGCGAGAATAAAATGTCCGGTTGTAGCTATTCATGGTGATTACGATCCACATCCGGTGGAAGGAGTTGAAAAACCATTGTCATCGTTAATTAATGATTTTAGGATGATAATTCTTCCGAGGTGTGGTCATTCTCCATGGAAAGAGAAATATGCACACCATGTTTTTTTTGATATTTTACAAAGGGAAATAACAGAAGGATAATTTTAAAATCAGCTACTTAATTCAACGATTTTAGGTCCGATTTCGTCAAGGTTCAGAATATAATCAACATTGGTGTTTTGTATGGCTGCAATTGGCATAGAGTTTACTTCGGCAGTGGCCGGATTTTGTACAATTACCATACCCCCTAAATCCTTGATCCATTTAAGACCAATGGCCCCGTCTTTATTTGCCCCGGTTAAGATTATCCCGATTAATCTCGATGTATAAACAAATGCTGCCGATTCGAACAGGACATCAATCGATGGGCGTGCAAAACTAATGCGGTCTTCTGTTGAAAGTGCAATAGTGCGGTCATCATCGACAAGAACATGGTAGTTGGGTGGGGCAACATAGATAATTCCTGATGAAACAGGTTCTTTCTCCTCTACTTCTTTTACTTTTAATTCGGATGCTTTAGAAAGTATATCGATCAGGTAATTTTCGGATTTGGGGCTAATATGTTGTACAATAATTAAAGGTAACTGAAATGAGCCGGGAATGTTGCTTATTATTTTTGTAAGCGCATTAATCCCCCCTGCCGAAACACCAATCACAATAGCCTCATAGCGTTTATTCGTAGATCTTTTTAAATATTTTCTCTTTCTCAACAATTGGGTCAAAACTTTGGTAATGATTGGTAAATTTTATCGATTCTTTCGATCCAAGGCATAGTACACCTCCCGGAATTAGGCTTTCTTTAAAAAGATTGATAACGCGGTTCTGCAGATTCCTGTCGAAATATATCAATACATTGCGGCACACGATCATATTCATCTCACCAAAAACGCCATCCTGTACCAGGTTGTGATCGGCAAAAACAATGTTTCTTTTCAGGTTATTATCCATGATAGCCGAATCGTATCTAGCATTATAGTAGTTGCTGAATGAGTTTAATCCTCCGGAATCCTGGTAATTCTGCGTATACTCCTTAATATTGCGCACAGGATAAATGCCTTCTTTTGCTTTTTTTAGTACAACCTGGTTAAAATCGGTTGCATAGATCTGGGTACGGTCGTATAAGCCCTCTTCATCTAAAAGTATAGCCATTGAATAAACCTCTTCGCCTGTTGAACATCCTGCATGCCAGATTTTTAAAAAGGGATATGTTTTCAATAAAGGGATAACTTCTTTTCGAATAGCCAGGTAAAAGTGTGGATCCCGAAACATTTCGGTTACATTGATTGAAAGATCGAGTAAAAGCTTATCAAAAAATGAAGCATCATACATAATTTTATTAAGCAATTCGATAAAATTATTGAACCCTGATAGATTAAGGCGATGCATTAACCTTCGTTTGACATGTGCTTTTCCGTAATTCCTGAAATCATATCCATACTTCTGGTAAACTCCTTCGAGAAGCAAATCAATTTCAATATTTTGATTTTCGAGAAATTTTGAATCCACTTTCATGTTTTGTCAATAGTAATATTTCATGTACTGAAATTTTCGAATCTTGTTTCAGAAATCTGTCAATAAAAGTGGAATATTATCGCTTTTTATATCCGGTAAAACTACGCATTAATCCTTCAATCGGTCCACGCCGGTTCGATCTTGATATTAACAACACAATAAGAAGAGAGAGTATAACAAACAAGATGTTGAAAGTAACAAGAAAACCAATGCTTTGCAGTGTATGGTCAAAGAAAATGTACTGCACTGCTATGCCGGCTAATGCCTGAAAAACCAACAATGTAAAGATCATACGACCGGCACGTTCGAATATTTTTAAGAGCGTACTACCGTCATATTTTTCTTTTAGAATATTGAAACCTGAGACCAGGCTGAATGAAAATGCAAGTGTAGAAATTACAAAAAGAGGTAATGGTGGATTCGAACGTGTTGATGTTAGTATCCGGACTAACCACTCCAGATCGCCAATGTTGAGCATTGGAATATAGTTCTGAAAAATTGCCGATCCTAATTCAATAATGATAAATACCGGAAATGCGAGGCGGAAAATAAACAAGTGAACAGCTGATTTTGTAAGAGTGAGACCGCCGTACCAAATTCCAAGAATAAAGAATGCTCCATAAGGAAGAATCGAAAACTTTCCCTGGTAAAAAATATTTGACAGCTGAAAACGAGGAGAAAATAATCGTGTTGGTACATTTGTTAACTCGTACCAATCGGCTGGAAAATCAAGAGCCCCGAAAACAATTGCAAAACCGGCAATTAACAGAAGTGCTATTGACCAAAGTACAATTTTCTGAGCCGACATAAAAATTATTCCGATTAGTATAAAAATCCCATAATAATGAAGTATGTCGAAGGGCCAAAAAGAAAAAAGTAGTGATCCTAAAAGGATATAAAAAATGCCTCTGTAAATAACCTGGTTTCGGATTTTTGTTAATTTCGGTATGCTACCATAACGGATATATTTTTTTACCATTAAAAAATACGATGCCCCGAAAAGGAAAATCAGCGATCCTGCAAACTTGCCGTGAAACACATTCATGGGTAAACTTTGTAAGGCATCACCACCGCGAAAGGCCAAAATGTAAGCCATAATGGCCATCCCAAAAAAAGACACTGATTTGGCAATATCTATACTCGTGTTTCTGGCTTTTGCAGAGCTTCTTTTTTCTTCCATTGATATAGTTTAGGCTGCAATTTTAATGATAATTTTAAGATTTTACGAATCGGGAAAAGGAATTGAGCGTCTCAATTGAGGGGGTAGAAAGCAATTCGGTAATCAATTAATAATTTTTATTAAAAATCAGTTTATTTTACACTACAAGATTTCTTGATTCGATATCTGATAACACCTTCGATACAATCTGCTCGTTGGTTAAAAGTGAGCAGTCAAAGGTTGCATCGAATTCGAATTCAGATTTTTTTTGAGATGCAAAAAACTTCAAAAATTGTTCGCGCTTTCGATTCATTTCTTCAACAAGCTTTATGGCATCGGGATATGATATACCACTTTTTTCGCTCATGTAATCGATGCGCCATTCAATGGGTGCGTAAAGTTTAATATGATATGATCGATGTATGTGTTTTGTAATATAAAAGCCAGCCCGCCCAACAATAATAGCATTTCCCTTATTGGCAAACGATAGGATTATTTCCGAGATGGTATTTTTTATTTTTATTTCGCCAGGATAGTAATCACTCGAAAGGAGCAGGGCTATGTAATCAGAGATCCGGCGATCTTCGAAATTTGCTAAGTCTTGTATTACCGAAGGATTAAGGTTTAATTCATTGGCAAGTGTTTCAAGAATTTCCTTGCTGATCATTTTCCATTGCTGCCCGTATTTTTCATCGATCTTATCAGAGATCAAGGTAGCGATCTTTTTTCCCGGACAGCCATAATCGCGCGACAGAGTTATTACCGGGCCCGGTTCTTCTTTTTCCGAAGTGCCGGCATATTCCTTGTTCATTCTTGTTTGAAAATAATTCAACAGTAAATTATCCATTGGTTCCTCCTCTTTGCCTGGTTTTCATTAACTAAACTCTATTTTGTAAAAAGTTTGATGCATATTATCAAATAACATCTGTTTAAATAATTTTCCAATATTAAAATTATAAAAAACAGCGACACTTTACAAATCAAAAATCAATTGGTTCGAAATATATGGAATTACCCATTACCTGTTATGATAGCTC
Organism: uncultured Bacteroidales bacterium; assembly: GCA_964388245.1. Classification (GTDB taxonomy): domain Bacteria; phylum Bacteroidota; class Bacteroidia; order Bacteroidales; family M50B96; genus JAIOYV01. Next base: position 21,663 of record CAYLZH010000001.1, on the reverse strand, counting down.
TTCAAAGTTTGTTTTACCGGTTTTCTTTTTAATCAGTTTAAAAAGGATAATGCCTGTTAACCATTCGAGCGATCCTGCAAATTTGTATTTTTCCCATTGCCTTAGAATTAAATGCCAGAGTAATAAACAAAGAATGCCAAAAAAAGTAACATAGAGAATATGCCCGTTCCATTCCGGACCAAGCAATAAATCAATGCCTTTCTTAGATAGTTCAGCAAGCAAGGGTTCGAAAATATAAACCGTTAATGCAAGCATCCCAAATCTTCGGATGGTTTTGGTTTTTACCTGCCTGATCCGCTGTTTCTCAGCATTAATATAATCGAATAGCCTCAACAATAACTTAATCAGAAAAATAAAAAATCCAAGCTCGACAAGGCATATACCAGTTCCAATGGCACCCCGGCCAAAATCATCTGTTTTGTCAAATATCAAAATCATTATAAGTCCTGAAACAATTAAAGCAATAGCCGAATACAGCCCTTTCCTGTGGAATAGTTTTCTGTCCTCACCCGATGCCAGGCTGATACCAACTGCAGCTCCAACAAAGCCATAACCGAGGTAGGGTGATAATCCAAATTCCTCACCCACAAGACCAGTTAGCAATGCCTGAAAATAATTACCGTCTGCCATCAAGTGATCGAAATATGGCCTCAGGTAAAATTTGCTAAATGGTGAAAAACCGATTGATACTACCGCAAGAATCAGCAGTACGATTTGTACCAGATCGATCCGGTTTCGGAATTTTTCTCTTAGAACTATACTGAGCACAATACTAACAATAATTACTATCGATCCGATAAGGGATAAGGTACCAGGTTCAGTGACCTGCTGCCACCGGAAAGTTACATTTTCTGCATCCTGAATAAAACCTATAAGCAAACCTGCCGGATATTTTGGTACTCCTCCATCTTCACCAAATACAAAGCCGTTCATGAAAAAAAGGCGCTGGATGTAGTTCAATATAAAAATCCAGGCTCCACCGGCGAATCCTAAAATAAAAATCTTCCCTGGTTGTAATTTTCCCTTTTGTACCCTTTGATACAGTGCAAAAGTATTGACAATTCCTGTCATAAAATAGAATATGCCTGCCATTGAGAAAAGAACAATTACAAATACAATAAATGGCATCCACGGCCCGGAGAAGTACGGTTTTAATGTTTCGGTTGTAAACATTCCGGACCAATGGTAATGGATCCGGTGAATTACAATCAGAACCATTATTCCAATGCCCCGCATTATGTCAATCGAAAAAATCCTGTTTTTAAGCATCTGAATTCGTTTAGATTTCTTGTCGGTTAATATGTTCCGATAATTGTCTGCGTAAAACTTTTCCTGCAAAATTTCGAGGAAGATTTTCAACAAAATGAATTTCTCGCGGTAACTTATATTTAGCGATGTATTGTTTACAATGTTCAATCAATTCTTGTTCGGTTACTTCTGTTTCCGGCTTTGTTTTAATAAATGCCACTACGATTTCGCCATATTTTTTGTCACTGATTCCTGATACGCCAGCTTCGGATATGCATTCGTGTTTTAAAAGTACTTCTTCAACCTCCTGAGGGAATATGTTGAAACCACTATATTTTATCAATTCCTTTATTCGGCCAACGATATAAAAAAAACCATCCTCGTCCATTTTGGCCAGGTCGCCTGTAAATAACCAACCTTCCCGAATTGTATTTTTAGTTTCGTCCGGGTTATTCCAATACCCTTTCATAACCTGAGGCCCTTTTATTATAAGCTCTCCAATCTCTCCTGATGATAATTCTTCGGATGTCACCTGATCAACAATTTTTGCATCAGTCGAGGGCAATGGTATTCCTATTGATTTTGATTTCCTGATTCCTGAAATCGGTGTTGAGATTGCAGCAGGTGTAGCCTCTGTTAGTCCATAACTCTCGATAAGTTTCGCTTTGCTTAATTGCTCGAATCGATTTTGAACTTCAGGGTTTAGCTCAAATCCACCGCTGATGCACATTTTAAGTGATGAAAAATCGTATCCGGTACTTTTTTTATCATCGTTAATAGCCACAAACATGGTTGGAACACCCGGGAAATAATTTATTCTATAGCGTTGAATTGCTTTAAGTATTGCCTTTACACTAAACCGTGGTATGAGAACAGTTTGAGTACCTGTTATTAAACTCATGTGCAGGCAAAGTGTTAATCCAAAACTATGGAAAAATGGCAATGCTGCTAAGATTGTATCGTCATTCTCGCGAAAAGGAGCTACCCATTCTGCAACCTGTGCTGAATTGGCAATAAGATTCCTGTGAGTTAATGATGCTAATTTTGGGCTACCGGTTGTTCCTCCTGTACAAAGCAACACAGCTATTTCGTCCATCAATGGTTCGGCCTGAACAACCGGGCAGTCTTTACTTTTTAATAATGCCTTGAAAGAATAAATATTTGGATTATTGTAATCAGCCTGAATTTTCCTGCTCACAAAACGATTAATAACTTTATAGTAGATGGGCAGTAAATCTGTTGGTTTTGATATTACTATTTTTTCGATCGATGTAGTTTCATTTATCCTATCTATTTTATTATAAAATCTATCGAGGGTTATCAAAAGTTTGGCGCCACTTATCAGAATTATTTTTTCGATTTCGTACTTTGTAAGTAATGGATTAACGGGTACCGATATAGCCCCAATCTTGAGAATAGCAAAATGGACTATCGGAAACTGAAACAGGTTGGGAAGTAAAAATGTGATCCGGTCGCCTTTTCGAACTCCCAGTGTAACAAGACTTTGCGCAATATTATCGATATGAGTGATGAGTGTTTTAAAGCTCATCTTTTTGTTCATGCATACAAGCAGGTTAAGGTCGGCATGCTTTTTAGCCTGATCTACAAGTATCTGGTAAATTGTTTTCGATGGTAAATCTATTTTTGAATTGACTCCTTTGTCATAAAATTTCTGCCAGTTATTTGTACACATTTTGATTATTCTTTGGTAGCCGCAATATAATCAATATAATATACTTCTGTGTTTTATTATCTAATACCAAATGTGATACAACGCTTACTTAGATATCCCTGAGAACCCGGTGTTTGTTCAGCAAACTGACATTTTTACCATTTTAAATCATTAAATATCCTGATCTTCTTAAGAAAAAATGATATCACAATGCTTTTAGGATAAACTCCAAATACCTGATCAGTAGTTCTGATCCTCATCAGATTGTTCCTTTTTTCAATCAGCATGGGTTTTTTCTTATAATACACAATGTGGGCCTTTAGGACAGCCCAGAAAGATTTGTACTGAAACCCAGCCAAATATTTAATTGCAGCTATGCCATCGAGAATTTGTCGTTTAAAAAGAATTATACGAAAATTTTGTTCCGGCAGATTTTTAAAAAGAAGCCAAAGGTTATTTCTGAAATTCAGGTACAACTTTCGCGGGCTCTCGTTTGGCAAAGTGCCTCCACCAACATGATAAACTACCGAATTTGGTTCGATCATTATGGAATAGCCCGAATTTTTCAATCTCCAGCACAAATCAATTTCTTCCATGTGAGCAAAAAAATCTTCATCGAATCCTTTAAATTCATGAAACAGATTCGACCTTATAAACATACACGCCCCTGTTGCCCAGAAAATTTCGTTTGATGAATCGTACTGTCTTTCATCTTTTTCGAGGTGATTAAATATCCGGCCTCTGCAAAACGGGAAGCCATACTTGTCGATAAAACCACCTGCTGCCCCTGCATATTCGAAATATGTTTTCGCATTATATGCTTTGATCTTTGGCATGCATGCAGCAATCTGAGAATCCGATTCCATCAGCGAAAGCAATGGTTCAAGCCAGTTTGTAGTAACTTCAACATCGGAATTCAGGAGTACGTAAAATTCAGCAGATATCTGTTTTAACGCCTTATTGTACCCACCGGTAAATCCATAATTTTTTCCGAGTTCTACCAGATTAATTTCCGGGAAATGATCCTTAAGGAATTGAACCGATTCATCAGTCGATCCGTTATCGGCTACCCAGATTTTTGTTCCTGGCAATTTACTGTGTTCAGCAACCGATGGTACGAATCGATTAAGGTATTCCTGCCCGTTCCAGTTAAGTATTACAATTGCTATTTTGTCCATTGATGCAACTACTTTTCATCGAAAAACTCATATTCATAGCGGATTACGGTAAGTCCTTCGTATTCTTCAAGGATATTTCCATTCTCATCGAATTTCGAAAATTTCTCCATATCGACAATACCCTGTGCATTAATCCTTTTTTCAGTTTGTGTATGGTTTTCATCATCATACTTCGACGAAATAATGTAAGCATTACTCACTTGTTGCTTTACAACCCGGCCTCTATCGTCGTATGTAAACATGATTTTATGTGTTAACTCTTTCTGGTTATTGTAGCTTACCTGGCTAAGAACCCTTCCGTCTTCATCGTAAGTTAATTCCGACGATAGTGAAAACATACCGGCATTTGTAAATTCATCCTGCCTTATCAGGTGCCCTTTTTCATCAAAAACAATTTTATATTTTTCCTGAAGCTTATTGTCATAATCGTAAATTTCTTTCAGTATTAAACGATCATTTTCATCGAATTGCAAAATTTCTCTCTCTTCGAGTTCCTCATCTTCGTCGATGGTTGTTATGGTCAAATGCTTTTCATTTCGATCATATTTGATTATTGACTCCGATCCATCGGCATATGATTTTTTTATTCGTTCCACCTGACCTTTGTCGTTTCTTTCGTATATAGCATTTTCGCTTATCTCGTCTTCAGTAAAATACTCGGTTTGTTCTACTACCTGATTTTGCTCATTATACTTCGATGTGGTTTTGCTTTCAATTTCACCGTCGTGAAGATATTGTGATGCACAAGTAACATTGCCATGCTCATCATACTCCAGGTACGATGATTTGTGCGGATCAACCAATTGATCATCGATTTTCCGGTAAGTAGTGGCTGTAACCGACTTAATCTTTTTCATAATAACAATATTTTGAGACTAATTCTTGTTGATTCCTGTCTAATCTGTACATGATTACCTATGTAAAAAGCCAGGCCAAAAATACAACAATCACTAATGTAGGCAACATGTTTACAACCCTGATGTTTTTAATTTCAAGTATCTTTAGGCCCAATCCAATCAGGATAATTCCTCCGACAGCAGTAAGTTCGTTTATTATTACTTCTGAAAAATAATCACCTGCCCAGCTTGCTGCAAGTGTTAAACTTCCCTGGTATAAGACCAAAGGGATGATTGAAAAAATAACACCGATTCCCATTGCTGCTGCCAAAGCAACTGATGAGAATCCATCCATAAGTGATTTAACAAGCAAAAGATTGGGTTTGTCGCCAAGACCTTCCTCAATAGCACCCAAAATGGTCATAGATCCTACACAAAACAGCAGGAATGCCGTTACCAGGCCCTCGGAAAACCGGCCTCCTTTAATCGAAAATTTCTTTTTCAGGTTTTCACTCAACCGGTCTAACCAAGCCTCCAGCCGAAGTGCCTCGCCAATGATACTTCCAATCAACAGACTGAATATCATTATCAGAAATTCATTGGTATTAAGAGCCATCGAAACACCCAGGAAAACAGTAAACAATCCTAAGGCCTGAAAAACAATTTTTGAAAATCGTTTGGGCAAACGAGCATGAAGCAACATACCGATACTGCCTCCAACAATAATTGCTCCTGCATTAATAAGGGTTCCAACCATGGTGTAAAGATAATTTATAAAGTTCATTGAAATGGATAAACTCTGGAAAGCAGGAAAAGTTTGACTTTTTAAACGAACCAGTTCTTTTCATTTTTGAATCAATAAAATGAGCGTACTCCGAAAAGTAAGAATTTGGTCAAATTGGACTTTTCGGAGTGGACTCATAAAATGAAGTTTAAATGCAAGGTATTATTAGTAAGAGGAATCGTGTAATCCATGGATCTGATAAGATTGATAATGAAATTATCTGGGGAACAATTGTTCGTATTTTACCTATTTTGAAATCTGAGGTGTCGGGATATCTGGAATAACAAAAAGGTCCTTACTTTGTGCAGAATGACATAAACAATTGATTTCACCATTCTGCAGGAATATTAAAACATAGAGGTCTTATGATTCGAGACTCGAGGCTTACCTCTCTTTGGTAGAATAATATTCCCCCATGTCCTTAATTCCCAAATTTATCTAAACCCTATCTTTGCCACAAATTATTGCTTATGGCAAGAAACTACATGTCAAACATACCACGCCTGTATCTGATAAAGATATCGAAATGGTTTATGCTTTTTATGCCAATAGTAGTACTTTTCTACGAGGACAATGGTCTGGGCATGGCCGATGTACTTCTTCTAAAGGGAATTTATTCAATAGCTATAGTCATTTTCGAAATTCCATCGGGCTACTTTGCCGATGTGTGGGGAAGGAAAAATACTATGATTATTGGGAGCATTCTTGGCACCTTCGGATTTATTACCTATACCGTCTCAGGAAGTTTTACCGGTTTTCTGTGTGCAGAATTGATGTTGGGAATCGGGCAAAGTTTTATATCGGGATCCGATTCGGCTCTGTTGTATGATTCGCTGGTTCAGGAAAAACGTGAAAAGGAATATGTGAAACAGGAAGGTCGAGTAATTTCGATCGGAAATTTTTCTGAAACACTGGCGGCTGTTGCGGGTGGTTTTTTAGCGGAAATTAGCTTACGAACGCCTTTCATCGCTCAGATTTTTGTTGCTGCCCTTGCCATTCCTGCAGCCATAACACTCCTCGAACCAGGGGGCATTCATAAGCGAAAAGGCAGCATTCAGGAAATCCTTCAGATTGTGAAATCATCACTTTTTTCTAATAAGCTTTTGAAAAGAACTATTTTCTTTTCATCCATAATCGGGACATCCACGCTTACATTCGCATGGTTTATCCAGCCTTACTTAGAGGGATTGGGCTTAACGCCTTCGAAGATTGGATTCATCTGGGCTGCATTAAACCTAACTGTTGCAGTGGTAACATTGTATGCATACCGCATTGAAAAACGATTGGGCAAAACAGCAACCATTATTTTCATCGCTGTTTTCATAGCAATTGGATATACAGCAATTGGAATATTCAGTTCGCTTTGGGCAATTGGTTTTCTATTTCTTTTTTACATGGTGCGTGGTGTTGCAACACCGGTATTGAAAGATTATATCAACCAGATCACAACTTCTGATGTAAGGGCAACAGTACTATCGGTACGTAGTTTTATTATCCGGTTTTTGTTTGCTTTAATCGGCCCTTTTTTGGGGTGGTATTCCGATAAATTTAACCTGCAAAATGCATTGTTACTGGCAGGGATCGTGTTTTTTGTATTATCAGCCTATACCATTGTGCTGTGGTTAGTTGCTGGCTACAATAATCCGAAGAAATAAATTTCAGGTTTTAAATCTATTGATAAGAATTAAATAGTTCGCTCCAACCTTTGGGGGATATTGCTTTGTGGTAATTGATTATGTTCAACGGTTTTTTTGCTTTTGTTATGACAGGTATATGCTTTATCTTTAGCGCGATTTAAATACAATTTGAAAGCTACAACCAAATGGAAAAAAAAGCACAGGTAAGTAAAAAACAGAAACCGGTTGATCCTGTTGCAAACCTTAAAAACCAAAAAGTTTGGTTTATAGGGATCATCGTATTTTATGTGTTCGTGCTTTATGGAAATACCATCAGTAATGATTATTCCTTCGACGATGTTTATGTAACCAATAATCGTGAAGTCAAGCAGGGCATATCGATAATTCCGAAGCTATTTATTTCGCTCTATGCCAACATGTATGAGGATGGAAAACCGCTAACCTTTGGCTATCGCCCGGTTGTTAAAACTACATTTGTGTTGGAGTATGCGGCATTTGGCAGCAATCCTCATGTTAGCCATTTTATAAATATTTTATTGTATGCAATAACATGTTTATTACTTTTTTTAACCCTGAGAAAATTATTCAAAGGTTATCATCAGCTTTTTGCGCTTGTGGTAACCCTGCTCTTCATAGCCCATCCATCACATACCGAAGTGGTTAGCAGCTTAAAAAACCGCGACGAACTTTTAAGTTTTCTTGGAGCAATTGCAACTTTGTATTTATTCCTGATTTATTTTCAGAAAGAAAAAATTATTTATGGTATTGCCGGATTGGCTGTGTTTTTATTAGCCTATTTGTCGAAACCCACAGTAACAGTGTTTTTACCCATTTATCCGGTGGTGCTTTACTTTTTTACGAAACCGAAAACAGGTCAGGTTGTTTTTTTCCTTCTCGGTGTTTTTGTGGTTATTTACATCGCGAATTTTATTCCCCGCATGTACCTGCCAAGGCCAGACAGGCCAGTACAGTTCATCGAGAATCCATTGTATTACGAAGAGAGCTTTTGGATAAAAGCTTCCACCGGTCTATCAATTTTATTCTTTTATCTGAAAATGCTGATTTTTCCACATCCACTACGATTTTACTATGGCTTTAACACAATCCCGGTTGTCGACTGGAGCAATATATGGGTTATCGTATCACTAATAATACATGTTGGTTTATTAGCGCTGGCAATCTGGAAACTCAAAGACAAGCATATCCTTTCATTTGGCATTATAGCCTATCTGATTGCAATTGCCACATTCTCAAATGTTTTTAAACAGGCAATGGGAATTGTTGGCGACAGGTTTATGTATTTTCCCTCGCTGGGATTTTCCGTAGTGATAGCTTATCTGGTTTACAAAATTTTCAAACAGGAACCTTCATCAGAATTCCTTAAGCCGGCAGGAATTAATAAAATAATTGTGTTAGTGATTGCCATATTGATTCCCTATTCGGCGAAAACTATTACCAGGAACAAAGACTGGAAGGATCAGCCAACTTTGCTGAAAAATGATATTAAGTACCTGGAGAATTCAGCAAAAGCAAACTTTATTTATGCCGGAACCATGAAGGGAGAATTAATGAAAGCAATTCGCAAATCGGGAAAAAAGGACCCACGTCATAAAGAAGCTGTCGATGATATAATCCATCATCTGAACCTTGCAATTTCAACATATCCTGATTACTACCAGGCTTATGATATGCGTGGATCGATTTACATAACTTTTTTTAATGAATATGATAAAGCCGTAAAGGATTTTAACAAATCGTTAGAATTAAAGGATGATTATATACCTGCTTTCTTTGGATTAGGCTACTGCTATCAAAAGAAAAGAGAATATGATAAAGCAATTTACAACTTTGAAAAAACAATTGAGTATGATCCTGAACATTTACAGGCATTTAAAGCATTATTTCAAATATATCAGGAATTAGGAAATATTGAAAAAGCAAATTATTATAATCAGCAAGGCCGGGAATTAAGAGCAAAACTCGATGCAAAAATGGCTGACAAATAAGATTAAAAACAAGTGAGCAATATTCATCGTAACAGCAATGATACTACTACCGTAAATTTAAGATAATCTTTTTAGTATAAGTTTTACATGAAATCATATATCCGTGCAATAACATCATACCTGCCAGACAAAGTTGTCACGAACGACGACCTTGACAAAATGCACCCCGATTGGAATATTCATGACCTGGCAAAGGTAACCGGTGTAAAACAACGCCATGTTGCCAGCAAAAATGATCTTGCTTCGGATTATGCCCTTATTGTTGCTAACCAGTTGTTTGAAGAATCGGGGATATCGCCGAAAGAAATCGATTTTGTTCTGCTAAATACATATTCACCCGATTATATTTCGCCCAATACTGCCTGTTTTCTTCAGGATGAATTAGGTGTACCAACACATGCCGGAGCTATAGATTTTAATGTGGGATGCACAGGTTTTGTTTACGGATTAAGTATTGCCAACGGATTGGTTGCTTCTGGCACCTGCAAGAATATTCTTTTTATTACTTCGGACGTTACAACCAAATACCTGCACCCGGGCGATAAAAGCACATGGACCCTATTCGGTGATGGTGCAGCAGCTTGCATTGTCTCTGCTCAAACCAATGACAACCTTGGACAAATAAAAAGTTTTGTATTGGGAACCAACGGCCGGGGCTACGAGAATATCATAATAAAAAACGGAGGGGCAAGATATCCATTACGAGATTTGAACACACCCGATTTCACCGACAATTATGGCAATACTGTTAACGATAATTGCATAAAAATGAACGGCAGCGGCGTTTTCCTGTTTTCTATAAAAACGGCTCCAAAAATGGTTAATGAATTGTTACACAAAGAAAACCTCCTGCCTGAACACATCAACCGTGTCGTCTTTCATCAGGCCAGTAAATATATTTTACAAAACATAGCCAAGAAAACAGGGTTTCGCGACGATCAATACAGGCTCGATCTTGAGACAATAGGGAACACTGTTGCCTCATCAGTCCCAATTGCCTTGCATCATGATATTCAGGATGGGAAAATAAAACCGGGCGATCTATTGTTATTAGCAAGTTTTGGAGTTGGATTTTCCTGGGCCGGAGCAATTATTAAATGGTAAATAGCAAATAAATCAAAAATAAACAGAAAGAAATGAAAATTGAAGACTTTATTGAAGCATTGGAAGTAGAATTTGAAGACCTTGAACCGGGTGTTTTACAAGCTGATTCAGCATTTCGTGAACATTTCGAGTGGAATTCAATAAATGCTTTGATATTTATTGCTTTATGCGATACAGAATACGATGTAACCATGACTGCTGATGATATTGGCAAAGCGGTTTCAATTCAGGATTTATATGATACTATCAAATCAAAAATGGAAGAATAATGGCAATTTTTTCAATTCCGAATGTAAAAATTACCGGTATGGCCGGGGCTGTACCTAAAGTCGAAATCAATAATTGGGATTACGACTGGATATCGAAAGAAGAGCGGGAACTTTTTATCAAACAAACCGGTATCGAAAAAAGACGGGTTGTTGATGGCATACGAAGTACAACCACATCTGATTTATGCATTATGGCAGCCGAGAAACTGTTAAGCGATCTCGACTGGGACAGGTCCGAAGTCGATTGCCTGATATTTGTTTCCCAATCGCGCGATTATATTGTTCCCCAGACCTCAACCATTATGCAGGACAAGCTGGGTTTGCCCAAGAGCTGTATGTCATTTGATGTTAGCCTGGGATGTTCGGCCTATGTTTACGGCTTATCAACTATTGCAAGCCACATGAGCCACGGGCAGTTTAAAAAGGCCCTGCTAATGGTTGGTGATCTTTCGTCGTTGAGTACCTGCTATAACGATAAAAGCTCGTATCCCTTATTTGGTGATGCTGCAACTGTAACTTGCCTGGAATATGATCCCGACGCTGCGCCCATGCACTTTAATCTCCAATCCGACGGATCGGGATGGGATGCAATTCATATCCCCGACGGTGGCCTAAGGAATTATTACGATAAAGACACCTCATTTGAAACCGTTGAGATTTCGGAAGGGATTCATCGAAATAAATTTCATGTTCATCTTGACGGAATAAAGGTGTTTAATTTTTCGCTGATGGAGGTATCAAAAAATGTCAAGAAACTCTTCAAGCACATCGATATGTCCATGGATAAGATTGACTATGTATTGTTACATCAGGCGAATAAAATGATTAACGAGGTCATTAGAAAAAAATTAAAAATTGAGTCTGACAAACTACCTTACTCAATCCATAAATATGGCAATACTTCCTGTGCATCCATTCCGATAACAATGGTGTCTGAAATGCAGGATGTTTTAAAAAATAAAAAATTAAGCCTGTTGTTAAGTGGATTTGGTGTAGGTTTATCGTGGGGTTCTGTTTATCTGCAAACCGAGAATGTGCATGTGCCTGATATGATTATTGAGGAGGAATAAAAGCATCAAAATAAGATATCCTGAAAGTAAAAACCAGTTTAAAAAATATTGCTGAATTGAACCAATAAATGAAAACCATTCGGAGATTATAAGATGAAACAATTTTCGCTTGAAGGAAAGACAGTTCTGGTAACCGGAGCATCGTCCGGAATTGGCAGGCAGGTTGCCATTTCGGTAGCAGAGGCAGGGGCAAATCTTTTTATTACTGGACGCAATCCTGAAAGGCTCAGCGAATGCCTCCAAATGCTCCCGGGCAAAGGTCACCGGATGTTTGTTGCCGATCTTGTTGATGAGGAGCAGATAAACGAACTGGTGAATTTTACAGAAAAACTTGATGGTGTAGTTTTATCGGCCGGAATTACAACACATATGCCTGTAAAATTTATTCGCGAAAAGGATATCAATGAAATTTTTGAGATTAATTTTCAGGCTCCGATTTTATTAGCAGGACGATTGCTTAAAAAGAAAAAAGTAAACAGTGGGGCATCATTTATTTTTATGTCATCCATAGCTTCGGAAAAGGCTTATTTTGGAGGTGCCCTGTATAGTAGTGCAAAATCTGCTATCGAAACCTATTCGCGAACCCTCGCATTGGAATTAGCCCCGAAAAAAATCAGGTCGAATTGTTTGCTGCCCACATTCGTAAAAACACCGATGGTTGAAGGAGCAGGAGAAACTATATCATCAGAAGTACTTAAACGCTTTGAGGAGTTATCACCCCTTGGTTTTGGAGAACCCAAAGATGTTGCAAATGCAGTTATCTTTTTTTTGTCGGATGCTTCGAAATGGATAACTGGAATAAATATTCCACTCGGAGGATTTTAATTTTGAATAATGAATAGCGAATCTTTTTTCCATAACAACGGCAGGCGACCCTCGGTAAGTGTAGACTATTCGGTAATTGTACCTGTTTATAATTCTGAAGAATCGCTACATGAATTGTTTCTGCGAACAAAGGCAACATTTGATGAGACAGGAAAAAGTTTCGAGATCATTTTTGTTGAAGACTCAGGATACGATAATAGCTGGGAAGAAATAATTAAATTAAAAGATAAATACCCTGAGACGATAACAGCCATTCAGTTGGCTAAAAATTTCGGACAGCACAATGCAATTTTCTGTGGTTTAAATTATGTCCAGGGCAAATTTGTGATTACCCTCGATGATGACCTCCAGATACCTCCTGAAGAAATTAAAAAACTGATAAGCCAATATGAAAAAAGTAAAGCCGACCTGGTTTATGGAGACCTTATAAAAAAACAACATTCATACATTCGAAATAAGGGCAGCGAAATACTTAAAAACTCATCGAAAAGGATTGATGACCAGGCACCGGGAAAAGGATCCTCATTTAAATTATTTACACGCAACCTGGCCGAATCAATTTTAACCCATCGTCAGAATTTTATTTATATCGATGAGGTTCTGTTATGGTATACAAAGCATATCGATTTTGTTGCTGTCCGGCACGAACCACGTAAATATCAGAAATCTAACTATACTTTTAGTAAACTACTGAGGCTGTTTTTCAATATAAGTATTTACTATACAAAAGCTCCGTTAAGGATGATCACCTATGGTGGTATTATTCTGTCGTTAATTACATTTTTCATCGGATTATATTTTATATACCGGAAAATTATATTTAATGTACCCCTCGGATTTACTGCAATTATTGTTACTGTTTTATTTTCAACAAGTATCATTTTGTTTAGCCTTGGAGTGATTGGCGAATACCTCAATCGAATGTTTATGGTTCAGCATAAAAAGCCGGCTTATTCGATAAAAAGCTTAATGAAAAGGGGAAACAGTACGAAAAGCTGAATTTAACTTTTTCAATCAGTTATTGCTGAACATTTCATATCAGGCGAATCAATAAGTCTGATACCGGTTAGGTTACTCCCTGTTAATGTAAAAATTGGTACTTTTACATGTAGTTATTTTGAATTAAGCCATGGATTGCAATGAAAAAGATCAGTATTCTTGTTTTACTAACGTGCCTGTGTTTATCGAGTTTTTCTATTGTTGATACCCTGCGACATTATAACCCGGGCTCATCGAATTCCAATGCCCCTTCAGGGTATGATTTATATGTTGGCCGCTTTGAACTACCGGCACCCGGATATCTTCAGGAAATTATGATAACGCTAAGCGGGCTAAGCACAGATGGAACTGTTAAACTACATGTATTTGGACACGAGGGTGGTACATCATTTCCTCAATTACAACACGATTTGGTTTTACCGATCACATTGCAAAAATCTCAATTTGGAACCGAGCAAATTTATGTTCAACTACCCGATCCTATTTGGCTGGACAATAACCAGTTTTTTATAGCAATATCCGATATAGAACCGGGTGTACGACTTATTTCCACATCAGAGCCCCCGGAATCGTCCTGTTCCTCATCATCAGGAGGCGATTATTATTATCAGTTCATTTATGGCAATGGTAGTTGGTATCTTGGATCGAAAAAAAGCTTTAAGATTGATGCAATAATCGACTATCCTGACTTAACATCAGGCATTTTGTTTCAGGATGTTACAAATTCTTCAGGCATTAACTCATCGTTAAGTAACAAGTCGATTGCAACGGTCGATTACGATGAAGATGGATACGTGGACATCATGGTAAGTGGTCGCTTATACCGTAACAACGGTGCAGGACAGTTTATTGAAAAAACCCAACAGGTTGGTTTGCGAGGTAACCCGGCAGCAAATACATTTCTCGACATGGATAATGACAATGATCTGGATATTCTTTTTCTCGATTCAAACGACAGCAGCTTTGTTTATATCAACAATGGCAGCGGAATTTTTATCGAAAATTTCATTTCATCTTTACCGGTTTTTAAATCCATTCACGGATTCAGTATTACTGACGTCAACAGCGACAACTTTCCCGATCTGTTTGTGTGTCAGTTATGGGCCACTTACCCCGAACCGGAATTAAACTATCTTTTTTTTAACGATACGGCAAATGGTTTTATTGATACAACAAAAACCATCTACCCTGAATACAATGGTGTTTATAATTATCCGAATGCGGCTTGGAATCCGCCATTTTATGTGTACGAAAAAAACCGGAATAGCCGGGGCTGCTCCTGGGTAGATTTTGACAATGACAGTGATCCTGATCTTTTTGTAACGAATTATTTTCTTCAACAGGACGAGTTCTATCAAAACAATGGCGACGGTACATTTACCGATATTTGTGTTTTAAAAGGCATCGATCATAATCCAAACGGAGGATCAAATCACGGTACAGGAACCGATTGGTACGATTATGATAATGATGGCGATTTCGATCTTCTTTTACCACAATTTGCACATCCGAGTTATTTAGTGGCATATGATCACAGGGGAACCACAATTTACCGGAACGACGGCCCCCCCGGCTACTCGTTTTTTGATACACACGGTAGTAGTTCCGACGCAGACGGCGATCAGGGAATTCAATTCGAGGAAACGCATGCCGGTGCTTGCTGGGGCGATTTCAACAATGATGGCCTTGCCGATTTTTATATTTCAACCTATTATGGCTGTCGTTTTGTCGATGTTTATATTCAAAATGCCGACCATAGTTTTAGTCTGAAGACCTTCGATTATGGAATTCAGAATATAGTTTCAGGAAACGATGCAGTATGCTTTGATTATAATCGCGATGGCAGGCTTGATCTTGCAGCAGGCAATGGAAATCATATCAGAATTTTTGAAAATAAAGATATTGAAGCAGGCAATTCGATTTTTGTAAAAGTCCAGGCAACCAGCAGTAATAAATTTGCAATTGGTGCAAAGGTCAAGCTATTTGTCGATGGTCAGGTTTTAACACAGGAGGTAAATGCCGGAAGAGGGCAAAAAATGCAACGGCCTTTTACACTTCATTTCGGTTTGGGTAACAACATCCAGATCGATTCGGCTCAGGTGGTCTGGCCCGGGCAATCTGTACCTGAAAGTTTTTTCGGTCTTATTGCAAATAATACCAATGTATTAACTGAAGGAGGAGCGATAGATTTTTTAGGCAATTCTATCGATGCAGCAATCATATCATTTGCACAGGGGACCGGTTGTGGATTTTCATCATCAGAAATAATTACAATACAAGTTGCAAATTTCGGATACGAAACAATAAGCTCATATCAACTAAGCTACTGGCTTAATGGCGATACTATTTCGCCGGAAACTTGTCTAATTCCAATAGCTCCGGGAAATGTAACAGATTATACTTTCACTACGCCTGCTGATTGTTCTGGTCAGGGATCTCAAAACATTTCAGCAAAAATTTATTGCATGAACGATTCTAATAGTTTTAATGATCAATTAAGCTATTATCAGATAACAAATACTCCGGCACTTGATTTAGGCAGTGACAAATTTTCATGTCCCGGAGAATTTGTGGATTTTCAGGTGTCGGCAAACTTCGATGTGGCAGCTTATTTTTGGTCGAACGGAAGTATTTTTAATCATATCTCTGTTTCTTCCGAAGGATTATACTTTATTACAGTTACTGACATGTGCGGAAATGCGATTGTTGATTCGGTAAATCTATTCCATTTTGTGGTTCCCCAGGTCGATCTTGGTCCTGACATATATTTTAATCAGGGCGATACTGTTGAATTAGATGCCGGAAACTGGGAAACATATTTATGGTCGACAGGCGAAACGACACAATCAATTCAGGTTTCAGAGGCAGGTACCTATACTGTAAGTATTACCGATCAGAATGGTTGTTCGAACCACGACGAAATAAATGTACAGTTATACCTTAATTCTGTTTCGATAAATGCTGCGGATTTAATTAAGATTCATCCAAATCCTACAAACGGATTGTTCTTTATCGATTCAGAATTTAAAACCCAGGATAAAATCGACATCCGGATTTATGATATCCTTGGAATTGAACTGTGTGTGGTGGAAGAACATAATTTTCCAATTCAAATTGATTTATCAACCAGGGCAAAAGGAGTTTACATAATACAGGTTGAAACTACGAATATACATTTAAAACATTCTGTTATAGTCAGATAATTTATGATTAGTGCAAATTCGAATTGGAATTTCCATTGTAGTAAGAAGGTACAACGGCAATGAATTGAATAATCATTTGATATACTATCTTTGCCGTGGATTAAAACAAAATCAGTAATAGTGGATAAAAACGCAGTAAGAAAACTATTTAATTCTTTCAATAAAAAGAAAGTAATGGTAATTGGCGATGTTATGATCGATTCTTATATGTGGGGTAATGTAGACAGAATCTCGCCCGAAGCACCCATCCCAATCGTTGCCATTACTCACAAAGAAAACAGGTTGGGTGGAGCTGCCAATGTTGGTCTTAATCTCATGTCGCTTGGGGCAGAACCTGTCTTATGTTCGGTTATTGGACAGGATAATATGGGAGCCGAGTTTCTTGAATTGATGAAAAACCAGAAACTCACCAGTACCGGCATTATTCAATCAGAACAGCGAATTACTACTGTCAAAACCAGGGTAATCAGTAGTAATCAGCATTTATTAAGGGTTGATGAAGAAGTAACCGGTCGTTTGCCCGAAGAAGCCGAGCATCAACTGATTGATGTAATAAACAAAATTCTGGATCATGACAAAATTGATGCAATTATTTTTCAGGATTACGATAAAGGAAATATTACTCCGGTTATAATTGAAGAAGTTATTGACAGAGCTAATTCAATGGATATCCCGATACTTGTCGATCCGAAAAAAAGGAATTTTAACCATTTCAAAAATGCTACTTTGTTTAAACCAAATTTTAAAGAGTTGGTAGAAGGCTTAAAACTTGATTTGAACAAATTCGATTTACAGGGAATATTTGAAGCGACCAAAGTATTGCACAAAAATATGAACCTGAAATATGTAATGGTAACACTTTCTGAAGCAGGTGTTTTAATCAGTGATAATAAGAAGTATCATTCCCTGCCGGCCGAAATTCGCGATATCGCAGATGTGTCTGGTGCCGGCGATACTGTTATTGCAGTAGCTTGTCTTTGTCTTGCTTCTGGTGTAGAGCCTGATAATATTGCTGCTATCGCAAATATTGCTGGTGGTCTGGTTTGCGAGAAAGTAGGAGTTGTACCCATCGAGCATGATATCTTTTTCGAAGAATGCCTCGATGCTTATTCCTGATTTTAAGATGATGATTTTGCCCGGATTATATTTTACCAGGCCTCTCTTATTGTTTATCAATGCGACAATAAAAATATTCTTATTTAGTTAATAACTTAGTTTTTCTGATAAGGAATAATATGCACAAGCAAATTGGAATAATATTTTTAGCATGCTTTCTATGGCAATCGACTGTGGCCCAAAGGATTTATAGTAACGAATTTATGTCGAACGGTGTAGGTGCACCCGCATTGGCAATGGGCAACTCGGTTGTAGCAAGTGTTTGTGATGTATCATCAGGATACTGGAATCCGGCCGGATTGGTCAGTATCAGTAATAATTATGGACTTAGCCTGATGCATACCGAGTATTTTGCAGGAATGGCAAAATATGATTACGCCGGAGCCAGTTATCGAATTGATGACCAAAGAATTGTGGGACTGACGCTACTCCGGTTTGGGGTTGATGATATCAAAAACACCCTGGAAATTTTCGATAGCGAAGGAAATCTCGATTACGACAGGATCAAGAAGTTTTCTGTTGCTGATTATGGAATTCTATTTTCGTATGCGCAAAAAGCTAAAAATCCAAACTTGCAGTATGGAGCAAATGTGAAAATAATTCACCGGATTGTCGGAGAATTTGCCAAGGCATGGGGATTTGGTTTCGATATAGGGGCTCAGTTCCATAAGAACAAATGGAGTTATGGAATTGTGCTACGCGATGCAACAAGTACGTTTAACGCCTGGAGTTTTAATAATGATAAATTGGCAGTCACTGTTCTCGACTCAACGTTTAATACCATATCATCCAGTGCGATTGAAGCAACATTACCGAAGCTTCTTTTAGGCACAGGAAGGAATTTCACATTGAATAAAAATTTTGATTTGCATGTTGAACTCGATGCCGACCTGACTTTCGACGGTGAAAAACATACAGTTGTAAGCAGCAATCTGGTTTCAATCGATCCTCATATGGGAATGGAACTGGGATATAAGAAATTCATGTTTGTAAGATGTGGTGTCGGCAATTTTCAGGAGGTAATGGAATTTGACGAAAAGGCATGGTCGTTTCAGCCTACCATTGGATTTGGGCTACAGTTAAAATCTTTTGCACTTGATTATGCATTTACCGATGTCGGCGATCAATCAATTGCAGAATACTCAAACGTTTTTTCCCTTCGATACTTCTGGAATTAAACAAAACTCACTTTAAATATTGAAGCCGGTTAATGGTTCAACCGGCCTTTTTGTGTAATTAGTTTAGATTTATTCTTACAGGTATAGGAAAAAAGAAAAGGCTGCCGAAAATTCGACAGCCTTGCCCTTCAATTAACCTTTCCCCATCACAATTTAAACCATGAAGGCTTAAAGTGATATTTTTATTCTATAAAAAAGAACGTTTCAAATTTGATGATTCAAATATACAACAAAATACATGAGACTGACAAGTTTTTTAGCAAAAAAATAACAAAATTTTAAATATCAACAGGTTTATCTATTTAACTAACATGATATCAGTAGAATATATAGCAATTTATGGTAGATTTTCATCTGATATTCATGCCAGATGAAACCATTTGTACTTCAATATGTTTACTGTGTATCTATTGATGATATTTGACAGTATAAACTATCATTTATTAATTATAGTTTTGGCGTTTTATTTTGTACAAAATCTGAAATTACTGAATATGAGAAGAAGTTTGAGTCTGCTGAGTATATTGATAATCTCGGCATTTTTGTTCATTAGCAATCCATTAAATGGACAAATAAGTGTTGGTGGTATACCTAAGAGTTTTGAATTAAAACTCGATGACAAAATTGAGGTAAAAGAGTTTCCAAAGATAAATATTAAAGAAGTACAAGCTGAAGACGAAATTCGTGATGCTGATGGTGAACTATACCGATATGGTGTATCGCAGAAAGCTGGGTTTTCAATTAACTCAGCCGGAACCTGGACTCAGCTTGCAAATGGCGATCGAATTTGGCGACTTGTAATCCATGCCGAAGAAGCTCTTGCAATTGGAGTTTACTACAGTGATTTCTGGATTCCTGAAGGCTGTGAATTGTACTTATATGGAGGAAATAAGGAGCAGGTAATTGGCGCCTTTACCTATATCAATAATCATCCAAGTGGAAAATTTGCTAATGAGTTAATTTATGGCGAGACAGTAATTTTAGAATATTTTCAGCCATCAGATGTTTATCAGGAACCTATTATTGAGATATCAGAAATTGCATATGCCTATCGTTCAGTTTATGGTCCCGGATTCTCGAGAGGAGGTACGTATGAAACCTCACAGGATTGCGAGGTCGATGCAGTTTGCTCCGAAGGAAATAACTGGCGCGATCAACAACGGGGAGTAGCGAGGATATCAGTAAAACATGGAACTGGTTTTGGCTGGTGTTCAGGTTCGTTGGTAAATAATACCGATCAGGATTGTTTACCTTATTTCTTAACCGCCGATCATTGTGCCGATGGAACAAGTTTTGAAGATTTACTTGTTTGGGTATTCTATTTTAATTACGAACGCCAAAACTGCAACGATTCAAACGAACCAGAACCTGCTTCAAATACAATGACCGGTGCTACTAAGAAAGCCCGGGGAGGTTGGTCAGGATCCGATTTCTATCTGGTGCTATTTAACTCCTATATTCCAATTGAATATGATGTGTTTTTTAATGGATGGAGAACCATCAATGCCTCATCGACAAGTGGTGTCGGAATTCACCATCCTGCCGGTGATGTGAAAAAGATTTCAACCTATACTAATGCACTGGTAAATTCTTCGGGTAACACGCACTGGGCAGTAAAATGGACTTCAACTGCAAACGGTGCTGGTGTTACAGAAGGAGGCTCATCCGGATCACCCATATTCAATAATAACGGATTAGTTGTTGGCACACTCACCGGAGGATTATCGGCTTGTGTAGCAGGAGGCGCTGGAACAGGTACAGGCCCGAACGAATGGGACATTTATGGTAAATTTTCTTATTCCTGGTCATTGAACGGTTCATCGCCAGAATATAGATTAAAAGATTGGCTTGATCCTTCAAATACCAGTCCTGATAGTTATGCCGGAATGGATCAAAACTGTTCAAGCTATCCAATTGTTGCTGATTTTCATGTCGAATCGACAAGTGTTCCATTTGGCACTCATGTTAAATTTACAAACCTGACATTGCGTAACCCTGCATTACCTACTAGTTTTTTATGGGAGTTCGAGGGCGTTGCTCAATCTTCAACCTCATCAATTACCAGTCCTTCCCGTACATTTAATCAATCGTCGGGTACTTTTCCGGTAACACTTACAGCAACAAACAGCGAAATGAGTGACTCAAAAACCATTTATATTTCTGTAGGTACAAATGGTGTTGCAAGTATCGATAATTCTTCCATCAGGATTTTTCCAAACCCTGCCCGCGATATCGTTAATATTCATTTAGATGGATCGGTCCATGCCGGATCAACGATCAGGATGTATAATATGATTGGCGAAGAGATTATTAATAGCAGCAATGCTCAATCCGACAAGATAAGGTTGGATGTATCGGATTTAAAAACCGGAATGTATTTCATTGAAATTTCAAGCGATTCAGGGACGTTTACAAAAAAATTATCGCTTGTAAAATAGTCTCAAAATCTAATATTCTAAATATAGTGGGAATAACTTATAAAGTTATTCCCTTTTTTTTTATCCCCAATCATATCTGTCTATTTCTGAATTTCAAATA